>NZ_OY762015.1:305000-610000 GCF_963665055.1 uncultured Methanobacterium sp. | reverse complement strand
AACTTATAGATGAGTACGGTGCAGTGGGAACCTACGTTCAGGAAGCCAGAGATTCTAAAATAACCCTCTTTATATAATTCTTTATTTTTTACCCACACCTTTTTTTTATTCGAAAAATTCTCATAAAATAAGAGTAAATAAATAAAGATTTAATCAAAAAGATTTAATCAAAAATTAAAGACGAGGAATAGTTTCAAACTCATATTGGGAGATGTGATCAATGTTCGAAAACTATACATATCTGGATAATGCTTCAATCACCCGTTTAGATGAACGGGTTTTTGATGAAATGAAACCCTATTTTTTTGATGTCTATGCCATTCCCACCTCTGAATCAGGTTACTCGATGGGTGTGGAAGCCAGGGAAGTCCTGGAAAAAAGCAGAGAAACCATAGCTGGCAAATTAAATGCCCAGACTTCAGAGTTGATTTTTACTTCAGGCTACACTGAATCAAGTAACATTGCACTTAAAGGAGTGGCAATGGCCCTTTTAAAGAAGAAAGGAAACCATATTATTGTATCCAAAATTGAAGATTACTCGGTTTTAAACACTGCCCAAGCACTTGAAAAACAGGGATTCAAGGTGACTTACCTGGAAGTGGACCAGTACGGACTGGTTGATCCTGATGTTTTAGGTGACCACATCACCCCGGAAACGATCCTGGTGTCAATTCAGCATGCTAATCAGGAGATTGGAACCATTCAGAACTTAAATGCCCTTGGTGAGATCTGCAAAGATAATGGGGTTCTTTTTCATACTGATGCCACCCATACTTTTACCAGAGTTCCCCTTGATCTTGAAAAGATACCGGTGGATCTGGCCACTATCTCCGCTCACACCATTCATGGACCAGCCGGTATTGGTGCACTGTACATAAAAAAAGGAACACCCATTACCAAGTGGATGGATGGTGGTTTTCAGGAATCTAACCGTCGGGCTGGCCTGGAAAATATTCCCGGCGCAGTTGGTTTTACCAAAGCAGCCGAGCTGGTGACTTCTGAAGAAAATCAGCGTCTTGAAAAGATGCGTGATCATTTGATAGATAGAATTCTAACGGAGGTGCCAAAATCTGTTCTTAATGGTCATAAAATCAAAAGGACACCTCAAAATAGTAACATTACTTTTGAATATGTTGAGGGGGAATCCATAACTCTACACCTGGATATGCGCGGTTTTGCAGTGAGTACTGGTTCTGCCTGTTTCAGCCGTTCCCTGGATCCCAGCCATGTTATTCTGGGTATTGGTGGGGATCATGAGCGGGCACATGGTTCAGTGCGCTTCACATTGGGACGATTCACCACTTCTGAACAGATAGATGCTGCCTGTGATGCCGTAGCCATAGTGGTGGAAAACCTCCGGAAGATCAGTCCCCTTGGAAACTTATAAAACCTTTTGAAAACTTACAAAAGCTTTGGAAACTTATAAAAGAGGTAGTTTGATTCCATACACCATTTAAAAAAAAACAACTCTAACATACTCAATTGAAAGAGGTTATAAACTGAAATACGATTTTGACAGGGTCATCAACAGGAAAAACACTGATTCTTTGAAATGGGACCTTCAAAAAACCCTATTCGGACGTGAAGATCTTATCCCCATGTGGGTGGCAGATATGGACTTTCCGGTGGCGCAAGAAATTATTGATGCCATTAAAGAACGCGCTGAACATCCCTTCTACGGCTATACACATGCTGGATCCGGTGTTAAGGATGCAGTTGTAGAACGCATGGCAAAGAAGTTTCAGTGGGAGATCGATCCTGAGTGGTTGGTCTTCACCCCTGGTGTGGTACCGGCTCTTCACGTTGCGGTCCGTTCACTTACCCACCCTGGAGATGAAATTATACTCCAGGAACCATCTTATCATCCATTTTTTCCAGTGGTTAAAAACAGTGGCTGCCACATAGCAAGTAATCCCCTTAAACTGGTCAATGGTCATTATGAAATGGACTACTCTGGTCTGGAAGATAAATTCCAATCAAGTTCAGGGAGATTACCAGGTCATGGGCGTGCAAAGGCTATCATATTCTGCAACCCCCATAATCCGGTGGGACGACTCTGGAAGCAGGATGAAATAATTAAGATGGGAGAGACTGTCATCGCAAATGGGGGAGTGGTGATTTCTGATGAGATACACTGTGAAATAGTGTTTAAAGGCAGAAAACACACACCATTTGCTTCTATTTCGCAGGAATTCCAGGAAAACTCCATAGTCTGCATGTCTCCCAGTAAAACTTTTAACCTGGCGGGTCTCGAGGTTTCATCAATCATAATTCCCAACAAAAAGCTCAGGAATGAATTTTTAAACACCATGGGAGGTATTGTGCCAAACCCTAACCTGTTTGGATACACTGCCATGGAAGCCGCCTTCAGGTATGGTGATGAATGGCTGGAACAGGTTCTGGATTACTTGGAGGGAAACCTTGAATTTTTGACCAGTTACTTTGAAAAAAGGATTCCAGGGATAGATGTAATTGAAACAGAAGGAACATATCTGGCTTGGATTGATTGCAGGAAGTTGGGTATGGATAATAAAGATCTCAGGACTTTCTGGAGGGATGAAGCAAGGGTTGCTGTTGAAGATGGATACATCTTTGGAGAATCAGGTAGTGGTTTTGTTAGGATGAATTTCGCACTTCCTAGGTCCATTCTTGAGGAAGGTCTTAAAAGAATTGAAAATGCCGTGCTTAAATTATAAGTTTGTTATTGTAATTTTTGAGATTAAATTGAAATTGGCTGATTAACTTATGAGATTAGATCTAATTTTTATTAAATTTCACCTTAAAATACCTTAAAATAAGCTATTCCATCAATTATTATCTAAAGAAATCAGTTAATCAAAATATAATAATAGGAGTAATACATATAAGCAATTCAATCAACTAAACGAGGTTTTTTTAAAGGAGGTAGAATAATGGAGATTGGCCTTCAAGTTGGACCCTATATCCCGAAGGATTTCTCCATTATCTTATTTCCAGATTGGGGTTCTTATAATAGATGTGGAAATTATAAGGTTGCATTAACCCCGACTGGAAATATTTTTTTATATACAAAGTTTGGCAGGAAGTTTTCATTTTAATCTACAACTACACATTTTTTGGCACCCCCAAAGGGATATCATAATTATAATCTTTGTTAAGCATTCAGCTTATTTTTAAATCAACCATACTAAATCAATAGTGATTATCGCATATTTTTTAAAGTCAAATACAACCTATTTTGATAGACACCTCATATTTCATTTTTTAAACGGTTTATTTAATTGATGATATGGTACAATTTGTGCATACCATACATTTTCCGATATATTTCCATTTTATGAAAGATTTGAACCAACTAAGGTTTTGGTTTTCACAACTCCATCAATGGGATGGATTTTTTCCAGCAGATTATCTGCAGTGGTCTTTGAATCTCCGAACTCGGTGATAACTATGAAATCATGTTCACCGAATAGGGGATACACTTCAAGACCGGTTTTGTCCAGTTCACTGGAAACATCTTTAATCTTGCTGATTTCTGCATCCACCAGTATGAAACTTTTAGCCATCGATATACACCTCCTTGCATTTTTTTATTATGTTCCAATCACAAATTTCACTTGCTAATTAAGTTTCCTATGAAACATTACTCAGCAGTGCAATTCCAGTTGGTTCGAGTTTCTGATGATTTTAAGAACATCAGAGTTGTAGTGATTGTACACGATTTCATAACGATCGTTATAATCACTAATATAACGATCGTTAATTTTACTATAAATAGTTTTCGATCTCCCCTCAATCAAGTTTATAGACTCAATGAGGAATAACCGATAGATTTAAATAATAATATAACAATTGTTATATTAGGAGAATTATAACGATCGTTATAAAAGACAAACGCACGGTCGTATATTCCCTAACACACCATTAATTAAGAAAAATAATGAATCATCTGAAGGATAAAAATTAGTAAAAATAAGCTAAACATCCTTAAAGATGAAAAGCCCCTTGTGAGGTGCTGAGAAATGTGTAGTTGTAAATAAAAAAATCAAAAGAAGGTAAAAATCAATTCGCAACTATTAATATCTCCCCCGAGGTGTATTAAAATGTGTAGATAACCAATGACATTTAACAATTGATTATTTCCAGATGGGTGAAACAATCTATATTATCACCATTTGCCCACCGGAAATGTTGGGATAATATCACCATAACCCCCCATTTTAAAAAAATCATCCTCTCTGCCTTGTCATGTATCATCCAATTGAAATGTGGAAAGTTGTGGTGAATATTTTATCTTAAAAAAAATCCAATTAGCCAAAAATACCATAAATTCTGCCATAAGCTCCCTATCTTAACCGGAGAATATACCGTGACCACAAAAAAAGTCTCCGGTTATAGATATAGCTTTTAAAAAAATATATTCCAACCGCGCTTATTTTATTAATACCGTAACAGGTTCTAATTACAGTTTTCAATTAGGATTATAGTAATCTATAGAATTATGTAATCGAAATTCTATCAAAATCATAGAATTTATTTATCAATTGCAAATATTTATTATATTAAACTTCACTATAGTTAATACATAAATTTATGTTTTAAAATTAATTTGAATATTTAAACTACAGATAATTTAATAAGCCAGATTCATAAAAATATATTGTTTTATTTATTCCAGAAATATTATTTAAAAAATGATTCCAGACATATCTTTAATTAATTCACTTAATTATTAACCCTGAAAGGAGATTGGTTAATTTGAATGAAAATGATTTTAATTTAAATCCTGCCAAGCAAAATCTGAGGGTGGGTGTCTTCCTTTGCCGCTGCGGGGGTAACATCTCAGATAACGTGGACATGGAAAAACTTCGCTCATCATTAGATGCCACAGTAGTGGAAGAATTTGAAAACTTATGCTCTATAAATGGCCGTAAACTCATCAGAGATTCCATTATAGACAAACACCTCGACCGGGTGGTGGTGGCAGCATGTTCACCTATTACCCATGAGAAAACTTTCCAGAAATATGTAAAACCCCTAAACCCCTACCTGATGCAAATGGCCAACATCCGTGAGCAGTGCTCCTGGGTACACTCCGACAAAGGCAAAGCCACTGATAAAGCCATTTCCTTAACAGTGGCTGCCATTGAAAAGGCCAAATATTCAGAACCCATTGACCCCTTACTACGCCGTACCAAAAAAAGTGTTGCAGTTATTGGTGGTGGAATATCTGGAATCACCACTGCCCTTTCACTGGCCCGGCAGGGAATAAAAACCAGGATCATTGAAGAGCGATCCACCATTGGCGGATCCATGGTTAAAATTGGTAAGGTCTTTTCTCCAGAAAAACTGGCAGAAGAATGTGCAATGTGCCTTTTAAACCCTTTGGTTAACGAGGCTGTGGAAAATAAAAACATCAAAATTCTAACCAAAACCAAACTTTTAAGGGCAGAACGTAAGGCAGGAAACTTCAATTTAATAGTGGAAAAAAAGCCGGGATTTGTAAAGGCTGAACGCTGCATTGCCTGCGGAAGCTGTGCCGAAGTATGTCCAGTGGAAGTACCAAACTCCTGGAATGAGAACATGACCATCCGCAAAGCCATTTACAAATCTTTCCCTCAGGCAGTTCCAGATGTCTACACCATTGATGATGAGAACTGTATCCAGTGTGGAGCATGTCAGGAAACATGTAAAATGGATGCCATTGATTTTTCCATGGAAACAGAGGTCATGCCAATCAACGTGGGATCAGTGATTATAGCCACCGGCCATGATAGGTTCGATTTATCCAAAAGACCGGAATATGGGTATGAAAGATTCCCAGATGTGGTTTCACAGATGGAACTGGCCAGGATCATGGGGGTGAATGGCCCCACTGAGGGACAGCTACTGAGACCATCCAATGGCCAGGTTCCCAAGCGAGTGGTGATGATACAGTGTGTTGGCTCTCGTGATGATAAGCCTGATGGTAATCCCTACTGTTCCAAGGTCTGCTGTATGGTGGCCATGAAACATTCCAATGTCATAAAACATTACTACCCTGAAACTGAAGTCATAATCTGTTACACTGACATGAGAACTCCAGGAATGTACGAAAAATACCTCCGCTATGGTCAAAATAGAGGTATTAAATTGATACGTGGAAGAGCAGGGGAAGTTACCTGGAAAAACGATAAATTGGTGGTAAGGGTGGAAGAAAGCCTCGAGCACAGCCCACTGGAAATAGAAACAGATATGGTAGTCCTATCTGAAGCAATTGAACCCTCTGAAGGAACCAAACAGGTGGGAGAATTACTGGACGTGGGTCTAACCGAGGATATGTTCATCAGAGAGATCCACCCCAAAATAAAACCAGTCAACACCGATGTGGAAGGTATTTACGTTTGTGGAACAGCCCAGGGGCCTAAAGATATTACTGACAGTGTTTCTCAGGCTAACGCCGCCGCAGCTAAGGTTGCAGAATTAATGAATGGTGATTTGGAGGTAGATCCCTTCGTGGCAACCATTGACACATCCCAGTGTAATCTATGCAACAAATGCATAGATACCTGTAAGTACAAGGCCATTTACATCCAGGAAGATAACATGGGCATTGACCCCATTGCATGCAAAGGATGTGGAATTTGTCTTTCCCAGTGCCCTGAAGAAGCCATCAGTATCAGTGGTAATGCTGATGAAAAGTTATTCGGCATTATTTCGGGTGTTCTTAAAGGAAAAGAAAAAGGAGAACGCATAATACTCACCTTCTTGGACAGTGTGGGATACCTGGCAGCCGACAACATGGGAATTAACAAGATAACCTATCCTGAATCTATCCGGATAATCAAGCTCCCATCATCTAACCGTTTAATGACAAAACACATCTTATACGCCTTCCAAAAGGGTGCTGATGGTATATTTTTAGGGGAATATCCTGATGATCTAATGTATCCCCATTTAAAAGAAAAAGTTAAACACTTAAAAAAAGTCCTGGAAGAGAACAATATAAATCCAAATCGTTTAACCCTCCACCGGGTTTACATACCCTACTTTAGAGGATTGGCCAATAAATTGACGCTTTTCGACCAGGAAATTAGTTCTTTAAATCAGGATTATCAGAAGGAAGATCGTAGTGCGAAGGTTCTGGATGAACCTTCTGAATGAAGTTCAAATCAAAAATATCTTCCCTTTTTATTTTCTTTTCAAGATACCCTAATTTTTTAAGGACCGGGACAAAATCCATGGTGGATTTTATGTATTTTTCTGGAAGACTGGCGCAGTACTTGGGAGAAATCTGGAAGGTTTCCAGTATGAAATCCACATCGATATTTCCCAGCTGGCCAGCAGCTACTTCTGCAGCCTCACGGGGCTGGTTGCGTATGAAATTACATGCAGCTTCGTGTGCAATTAAAAAATCAGTTACAAATTCAGGTTCACGTTTTATGAGTTCTTCCCTAACTGCGATCCCATAACTGGGATTGTAGGACCACAATTTGCTGGGTGGAATTATCAGCTTTGAATTAATTTCCCTGGAAGCCACTGTAGCCAGTGATGGTGTGCCTAATCCTGCACTTATTTCACCATCACGAATGGCACCAGGTATGAAATCTGCCCAGGGGTAGTTAATGATGGATATATCGCGATCTTGGATGAGATCCCGTATGATAACATCATGAATAGAACCACGAGCAGGAGTTCCGATATTTTCCCCTTCAAACTGGTTCAATACCTCATTAACATTACCTAAATCATCAAAAGAAGAGAATGAATCTTTAGAAATCATCACGGTACCTTCCACATGACCTCCAGCCACACATTTAAGTTTTAGTCCGTTGTTTATCCCGATCATTACTGGAGGAAGTCCAATATAACCTACATCTATTTCACCAGTTTTAAAGGCCTCCATCATTGCAGGGCCTGTGGGAAATAGAGTCCAGTTAATATCTATTCCTTCGAGAAATTTGTTATTGGGACTTTTTAAAATAAATGATGTATGGTAGATAGTGGAAAGATACCCGATATTCAAATTTAACCACCGGCCAGAGTCTGGAATATGACTATTTCATCAGCGTCTTTTATGGGAGAACTTAAACCACCAGTTCCTCTGATGTCATTTCCATTGACCAGGACTTTCACAAAATCCTTTATTTCACCAGCTTCATCTGTGATAGTGGATTTAAAGTCTTTTCCTTCAAGTTTAGTGTCCAAATTATCAATTAAACCGGATATTTCCCCATCATATTCAATGGTCAGGGATTTTTCTCCAGTTATATCTGCTAGATTTGATAAAAATTTTACTTCAGGCATTTTTTTCCTCCGATTTTTTTTGTTTTTTTAAGTCATACTTCAATAAGTACAACTACTTTATATAACTATTGTTATATAACTATTGTTAACTTATAAAAATTAGTATATAAAATTTTTGGAACATATATTCCCCTGCAAAAAATTAAGGGAAAACAATTAAAATAATGGGATATTTGGAATAATCAATTCAACGTTAAAAACATTAGGAATAAATCAATTCAACGTTAAAAACATTAGTGTTTATCACAAATAAAGTTAGTATTATGAGGTGTAAGTAAATGTCCATAAAAGTAGCAGTTGCCAGTAGCGATGGAAAGTACATCAACCAGCATTTTGGAATGGCTTCCCAATTTCTGATTTTCGAGTTAAATGAAGATGGAACCCACAAGTTTCTGGAGTTGAGGGAAAATAAACCTGCCTGCAGCACGGAGGGCCACAGTGAATTATCCATGGAAGAAAGTGTAAAACTAATATCAGACTGCCAGGCCGTACTTGCTGGTCAAATCGGTCCGGGGGCCATTGACATACTGTTGAAAAACAATATAGATCCCTACATAGCACCAACATTTATTGAAGATGCATTGAATGAATTGACAGGAATCATAAAAACGAAAGAAAATAATTAACTCAATGCCAAGTGAGTGTAAACATGCCCATTAGAGTAGCAGCCGCAAGTAGCGATGGAAAATACGTGAACCAACATTTTGGAAAAGCAGATAAGTTTTTGATATTCGACATTAAAAATAATGAAGAACATGAATTTATTGAGCTTAGAGAAACAACCCCTCGTTGTGGGGGAGATCCGAATTTAAAAAAAGAAACAATCGAATTAATTTCAGACTGCGATATTCTGCTGGTGAGTCAGATTGGACCTGGAGCCCAGAAGAAACTGATAAATAGAGGAGTTAGACCCTTGATCATGCCAGTTTTTATTGAAGATGCTCTGGAAAAAGTGTGTTCATTAATACAGGATGATTGATTATTAAATATCAATAAATTAATGGAATAAATTTCTATTTGTTATGAATATTAATTTTAAGGAATAAATTCCTGTTTCTTATGAATCCTGTTTCTTATGGATAATTAGACTAAATTTGAGGATACCAATGGTTAACTATTTATATTAGATCAGTAATTAACAATTGTTATATAACGATCGTTATTAGATCGTTTAGCCGCTCTTCGATCCAGGCATCGTTGTATAAACCCAAATAAGAAAATCGGAGGAAAATAAGTGAGCCCAGATAAAAAGAGCCCAGACGAGACAATCGATCTCGATAAAAACACATGCCCTAACAGGGAGCATCGAGCCCATGGTACCAATGTGTACTATGGAAAAGCATCCGAACTCTTAAAAGACGCCAAAGAAGGAAACGTCAAATGTTGCGAAAGAAAATTCCAACAGTCAGGAGGTTGTGTGCTTAACTTTTACCTTTCAAACAGAGTTACAACAATCCGTGACGCTGTTGTCATATTCAATGCACCAGTTGGTTGCTCAGCAGGCGCACTTGGTTACCGAGAATTATTCAGAGGTGTACCAGTAGAGTTAGGAAGACCGGCACAGTACAATGTTAACTGGCTTACAACCAACTTACAACAAAATGATGTTGTTTACGGCGCTGGTCAGAAGTTAAAAGAAACAATACTGGAGGCAGAACAGAGATATTCACCCAAAGCAATTTTTATCCTGACTTCCTGTACTACTGGAATCATTGGTGAAGATATTGAAGGGACTGTAAATGGAGTTCAACCCCAAGTAAAGGCCAAAATCGTGCCCATCCACTGCGAAGGAGTCCGATCACGACTGGTACAAACTGGATACGATGCATTCTGGCACGCGGTACTAAAATATTTGGTAAAGGAACCCCAGGAAAAACAGGAAGATCTGGTAAATGTGGCCAGTATGCTTTCCTACACCTGGCAGGACCGACTGGAAATAAAACGACTCTTAGGGAAAGTTGGGTTGAGGGTGAACTTCATCCCTGAATTTGCAACAGTTGAACAGTTCGAACAACTCTCAGAAGCAGCCTTAACCGCACCGATCTGTCCCACTTACACAGATTACATCTCAAGAGGCCTAAAGAAGAAATATGGAGTACCATACTTCCTTTACCCATCACCAACTGGAATAACCAATACTGATGGGTGGTTGCGCGAGATCGGGAAATACACTGGGAAAGAAGAAGAAATTGAGGAACTCATAGCCGAAGAACACGAAATATGGGTGCCCAAAATGGAGGCAATACAGGAAGAATTCCTAAAATTACGTAAAGATGGTAAAAAGGTAAGAATTTTAGGATCCCTTGGTCAGGGAAGATTAGTAAACCAGTTACCCTTCTTCGATGAACTAGGACTTCAGGCTCCGGCTGCCATGAGCCAGGACTTTGATGATCTTCTAATTGATCAGCTTGATGATATTGTGGAAAAAATAGGTGACTTTGATATCATGGTAAACACATTCCAGGCAGCAGAACAGGCTAATGTCACCACCAATCTGGATCCCGATCTGACACTCACCTGCCCCTTCCAGGGTGGTACATGGGAACGTGACAACAATGTCACCAGAATACACTCCTTAAGAGGAGACGCAGATCCATGGAGTGCTCAAAGTGGATATGCCGGTGCAGTTGCATTCGGTAACTTCCTGTTGCAGTCCTTTAAAAACAAGTCCTATCAAAAAACACTCAGCGAAAAAACACCGAAAAGCTACAAGGATTGGTGGTATAAACAGCCAGATCCACTCTACTACCTTGAAAAGGGGAAATAAACATGACTGAAAATGAATTACAATCCAAACAAGAGACTAAATCCAAACAGATCCATATAAACGGAGATCCCAGTAAACACACACTGGAAGCTCCAAGGTTCAGTTGCTCCTTAGCTGGAGCCTATGGAACCACCTTAGGAATTCGTGGCGGTGTGCCTATTTTACATTCCGGAGCTGGATGTGGAGTAGGTCAGCTCTTTGGAACCCTATATGCTGGAGGTCAGGCAGCCGGTGGTAACGAAGGAGGTACCAGTACCCCTTGCTCCTGTCTTGTTGAGGACCACGTTATATTCGGGGGTGAAGGAAAACTCCGAAACTTAATCCAGTCCACAACAGAGATCTTCAATGGGGAACTCTTCGTTGTAATATCTGGATGTGTTCCCTCACTCATAGGTGACGATGTAAACGCAATTGTAAACGAATTCAGGGACAAAGTACCTATAGTTCATGTTAACGCACCTGGATTTAGTGGTAATTCATATGAAGGTTATGAATTATTCTTTGAAGCAATCATAGACCAGCTTTTAACTGAAAAACCACTGAAAAAGAAACTGGTGAACATATTCGGTGTTGTGCCCTACAACCATGTTTTCTGGAAAGGAGAACTTCCCACCATTAAAAAGCTCCTGGAAAGCATTGGTGTTGAAGCAAATATCATATTCACCGAGGAAGATGGACTTTCAAATATCCAGAAAATACCCTCAGCAGAGTACAACCTGGTTTTATCACCTTGGAATGGTCACCGGGTAGTAAAAAAACTTGAAGAAAAATTCAGAACACCTTTCATCACATTCCCTGGTGTCCCAGTTGGTGCAAAACAAACTGCTGAATTCCTGAGGACAGTGGCTGAAAAACTGGATGTGCCTTCAAAGACGGTTGAAGAAGTCATTACCAAAGAAGAAAGCTGGACTTACCGTTACATGGAGTATCCTGGTGATGCAATCATTCTGGTACGTCCTCACTCCTACTTTGCAGTGGCTGCAGACAGTAATACTGCGGTTAGTATAACCAAGTTCCTCACCAATGAAATTGGTTACCTGCCAGATATTGTTCAGATAACCGACAATCCTCCAGAGGAATATCGAAAAAACATCCAGCGGGAGATACTGGACAATATTGACACCGTGGTTAAACCAGAAATTGTCTTTGAAAGTGATACCTACAAAATAAGGAAAAATCTGGAGGATAGGCCATTCCAGTTCCTTTTTTCAAGTTCGCTGGAGGCACCAACAGCAATGGAAGACTTTGGAGCACTGCATATAACCACTGCATTTCCAGTTTTCAATAAATCGGTGCTGGTACACAACTATGCAGGTTACGATGGAGGACTGCGCTTAGTGGAAGATGTTGTGAGTTCCTTTGTTGGCCCACTTTGAAGTACGATTCATAGATTATGTTTAAACAATGAGGGTTAGTGGAATAAAAAAATATGAAAAAAGATTGGTGGATACGTTTTCAAATTAAAATTCAATGCCAATGGAAATTTGAAAAACAATCCACCTTTCATCTTATGAAAACAAACTTAAAAATCCATAATAGACCTATGGATGAATTTAATGTAAAATATAAGTGATTTAAGTAAATATAAACTCCAGAATAATCCATAAAAAAATGTGAGTTTAAATTCACTTAATTATAAAAAGAGGTTTAAAATGACAAAAAGAAAACAAATTGCAATATACGGAAAAGGCGGTATCGGAAAATCGACAACAACCTCTAATTTAAGTGCAGCCCTATCCGATATCGGCTACAATGTAATGCAAATTGGCTGTGACCCAAAAAATGATTCAACAACCACCCTCAGGAACGGTAAACCAATACCCACGGTTATGGATACTATCCGAAGCGGTTCTCATGATCTGAGCAACTTAATACATGAAGGTTATAATGGAATTCACTGCGTGGAAGCAGGGGGTCCTGAACCTGGTGTAGGCTGTGCAGGCAGGGGTATTATTGCCGCAATAGAACTCCTGGATTCCAATGGCATAATAGATGATTACGACCCGGATATCGTTATCTACGATGTTTTAGGTGATGTTGTCTGCGGAGGATTTGCCATTCCCATCAGGCAGGGAATTGCTGAACAGGTGTACACAGTTACATCTTCAGACTACATGGCAATTTACGCCGTTAACAACCTCTTTAAGGGGATACTAAAATATTCAGGTAGTGGTGGTGCATTACTGGGTGGTATAATTGCCAACTCAATAACTAAAACATCCCAGAGAGATATGATAGATGACTTCAGTGGAAAAACAGACACCGAAGTTATTGAATACGTTCCTCGTTCTCCAACTGTTACCCGATGTGAACTGGACGGCGTTACAACAATTGAAGGTGCACCCGATTCTAAACAGGCCGAGGTATACCGGGAACTTGCTAGGAAGGTAATAAATAACAAAAATGCCTACATCCCAAAACCATTTGAAGCTGATGATCTGGCAGATTGGGCATCTTCATGGATAAACAGACTGCTTCTGGAAGAAAAAGTAACCCATGATGGAATACAGTCTGGTGGAAGTGGTGTTTAAATGAAGTTGGATTAATTCAAAGGGAAATAAACAAACTGGAATGTAGTTAAATAGTGAAATAGAAGCAAAATCAAAGTTATACCTTTAAAATTTCTTTTTTTAAACAATTGAAAGAGTATAATTTTTGTTTTTATCGAATAATGTACTAAAAACCGAAACCTTTATAAAGGTTTTACCCACAATGAGAATTATAACAATTGTTATATAACAATAGTTATACTAATTATTTTAATAAAGTTGTATAACAATAGTTATATAAGTGGAGTTATATAAAATAAAAGGTGAAAAAAATGGTAAAGATACCAGAATTAACAAGAGGAATTGCAAACGATATAACAGAAACCATTGGAAACACACCACTGGTCAGGTTAAATAGAATAAGTGAAGGTTTAGATGCAGAAATATTAGTAAAACTTGAATCATTCAACCCCATCAGCAGTGTTAAAGACAGAATTGGAGTAGCACTAATTGAACACGGGGAAGAAATAGGAGCCATAAAACCGGATTCAGTTTTAATTGAACCTACCAGCGGGAATACTGGAATTGCCCTGGCATTTGTAGCTGCAGCAAGGGGATACCGATTAATACTCACCATTCCAGACACCATGTCCATTGAAAGAAGAAAACTTCTGGCAACCTTCGGAGCAGAAATCGTCCTAACCCCGGGTGCAGATGGAATGCCTGGTGCAGTAGCCAAAGCTGAAGAACTGGCCGCAGAAATACCAAACTCTGTACTACCCCAGCAATTCAAAAACCCAGCAAACCCCAAAATCCACAGGGAAACCACTGCCCAGGAAATCTGGAGAGACACCGATGGAAAAGTGGACATCGTTGTGGGAGGAGTAGGTACTGGCGGAACCATCACTGGCCTTGCACAAGCTTTAAAGGAAAAGAAACCTGAAATCAAAGCAGTTGCAGTAGAACCCGCAACATCACCAGTCCTATCCACCGGAGTAAAAGGTCCACACAAAATACAGGGAATTGGTGCCGGATTTGTGCCAGAAGTATACGATGCAGACCTTATTGACGAAGTCATTCCCATTAAAGATGAAGACGCCGGAGCATACTTACTTAAACTGGCCAGGGAAGAAGGAATTCTGGCAGGTATTTCATCAGGAGCAGCCACCCGTGCAGCAGTAGAACTTGCCCAGCGCGAAGAAAACAAAGACAAACAGATAGTGGTTATATTACCTGACACCGGTGAACGGTACCTGAGTGTTGGATGGGTTTTCGAAGAGATTTACAAAACCTACGAAGACACAATTCCTCAAATATAATTTGAAATAGTAGAATAAGTAAAAATAATCCATTCAATGCATATATCACGCATTGGATGTTGTTTTTATATTTTTCTAAAAAACGAAGTCTAATTAAGATTTAAGAAGTTTAAATAAGATTTAAACTTAAACAGGAGGAAAAATTAATGTTTGAAAGGATAAAAGAAGATCTGGAAATGGTACGTATGCGGGACCCTGCCGCCCGAAGCACTCTGGAAATATTCTTCTGCTATCCGGGTTTACATGCTATCTGGCTCCATAGACTAGCCAGCTGGTTCTGGAGACACAAACTATTATTTTTAGGTAGATTAACATCAACCATCAACCGCCTGTTAACCGGGATCGAGATACACCCCGGTGCCACCATTGGCAGAAGAGTGTTTATAGATCATGGGATGGGGGTGGTTATTGGTGAAACTGCAGAAGTGGGAGAAGATGTACTGATTTACCAGGGAGTAGTCCTTGGCGGGACCAGTCTGGAGAAGATAAAAAGACACCCAACCATTGGAAATGGTGTGGTCATAGGCTCAGGAGCCAAGATCATTGGTAACATCAAAATTGGGGATGCATCCAAAATAGGTGCAGGATCAGTTGTCCTGAAACCAGTTCCAGCGGGTTCAACCTGCGTGGGCATACCTGGAAGGGTGGTACAGGAAGAACGTAAATGTGCCATTGATTTAGATCACGGGGCGTTACCAGACCCTGTGGCAGAAGTTATTAACTTACTTTTAAAACGTCAGGATGAAATGGAAGCCCAGATCAAAGAGCTGGGAATTACATCAACAGTGATGAAAGCTAATGGCCTTTTAACCCGCAAAACTGAGATGGAAGAAATTTTCTCAGAAGGTGCAGGAATATAAAGAATCGGACTCACATTTACAACGATTAATACTAAAAATCAACATAATACACATTAATACATACCTTTAAAACATTAAATTTAAAAATTAACATAACTCCTGAAAACAGATAAACATTTTAAAACATAACTTAACTGTAAATGTTTATAAATTGATTAAATGAACTAATAAACGAAAAATGCTATAAGCATTAATGAATAATTCAGGATTTAGTGAATTAATTACTTAAAAACGGATTAAAATAAGGAAATAATTGATAAAAAAAAATAAGGAAATGAATAATAAAAATTATAGTAAAAATAAGGGGAATTAGTGATTAAAATGAGACCTCCATGTGAAATAGTAGTGTGGTACGTTATCCCCACCATAAGATCTGAACTGGCCAAGGAACTCCTAAATCTGGGAATGAAACAGAAGGAGATTTCTGAACTTTTAGATATAACCCAACCCGCGGTTTCTCAGTATATCAGTGATAAAAGAGGACACGGTATAAAATTCAATGATGAAACCCAGAACCTCATCCGAGAATTTGCCAAAGGTCTGGTGGAAGAAAAATATAATCAGAGGGATATAATACCGCACGTTTGTCAAATATGTAAAAAAGTAAAGACTGATGAGATCCTCTGTCAGTTACACAAAGAAAAAGGAAAAATGCCAACTGATTGTGACGCCTGTATGTCATCTCACCTAGTTGATTAAACTGTACACAAACCAAAGGCCACATTTATGGATTTTTTTGATTTCCTTTTTTACTTCTAAAACTTCCATTTACTTCTTAAATATTAATTGACTGATTTTAGTTTTTTACGAGCAGAAATAATTATTTTTCATCGAAATTATATTAATTTATACATCCCAAATTTATCGCTCCTAAGTTTACCTCCTTCATAAATCTTTAAACTTTACTATGGGATGATAATGCCAATAATAAATCTTCAACACACAACCCATTTCATTGGTTTTCCATTTGTCTTTTATTTTCCATGAAATCCAGTGATTTTTCCATCCATTTAATATTCTAGTAGTATTACTAATTTTTTTGGAAAAAATTCTGCTTAAAAAAAAGTACAATGAAGGAAAGATTAGTGGGTTTAAAGCAGGATTTTGCATATTAAACTGTGAATCGTGATCTGGCACATATCAATAATATTTATTGCTCAGTTTGCTGAACGTAAACATTCAAATAGATTATTGTGCTTATAAGCTAAGATTCTAACATTATAACAGTTATGTATTGATAAAAACTGGTTTTTTAGTTAATATTTATATAGGACTATATAATATCTTAATATGACAGTATGCATAATGATCAAATCATTATCATTGGAGTAATAACCCCCCTATTCATTTAGTAATAAAATTACTAAGTGAATTATGATAATAATGTTGTCCATTATCATTTTGTCATTATCATTTGAAAATAACTAACCACAGTTGTTTTCATTTGTAAAGAAAAAGGAGGTGAAAATTTGAAATACAAAAAACGTGGAGCAGCTCTTCTAATAACATTTTTTCTAGCAGTGATACTTTGCAGTGCTGTTTGTGCCGCAGAATCTAACAATGACTCAATCAGTTCCACTACAGATAATTCCGAAATCCATTCATCGGCGACTACTGTAGTATCTGAAGAAAACAACAGTGAATCATCTATAGACCCCATAATATCTGGAACAGTATTTAATGGTTCAACAGACCTTGGGTTAGGAGGAGTTACCATCCGGGTTTTGGATTCCGGTAACAATCTTATGGCGGAAACAACTACCGGTGCTGATGGTTCATATCATGTGAACTTTAACAATCCCGGAACGGTATTCCAAGTAGCAGCAATCAGGTTAGGTTACCTATCATACTCAAAAGAAATAACTGTAACCCCCAATGCAACCAATCCCAGTGATCCCAATCTTTACGGAACTGCAAACTTCAGATTATATGGTTTACCAGCTTACAGTGGCAATGCTTCAAGTTATGTATTGAACATAGGCGCGATTCCAGGAATTTTACTGGATATATATGCAGGAAAATCAAGTGCAGGGACAGATAGCCAGGTGATACCTTACAGTGAAGGTGAAGGTATACCCTTAGAAATCAAACTGCTTGGCGGCGATTTACTCGCTGGTTTATTGAATGTGAATTCAACAGGTGATCAGGGTTTGGTGACTGGAGGAATACTTCCATCAAATTTACCCAGCATATTGCAACTACTAGGACTCAATGTGGGTGCTCTAGTTGGAGTTGCTGATTCAAGCACCAATCCCCCCGGGGCAATCGGAGGGAGCAGTTTAGTATCTCTACAACTGAGTTTACTGAATTTAATCCAGATCATAAACTTGGGAGTTATAAACGCTAATAGTAGTGTCACACCTGATTTTAATACTGGTGCCTTGACTAGTTCCTCAAGTGTTGGAAGCACAGCCAATATATTAGTTCTCGGTGGATTACTGGAAATAGATGCTTTAGATGTTCATGCAACTGCAGTAGCCAATGGTGAAGCAGGAGGAGCTTCTGCAATCTATGATTGGACTGTAGCTGACATTAAACTCCTAGGCATAAGTATTTTGGATCAGCTCCAGATAAATGGAGTTGTTCAAATCCCAGGAGTGCTGAGAATAGCACTAGGTGATAAGACAGAGACAACTTCTCCTGATGGAACACATGCATTTGCTTCAGGGGATGCTTTAAACATTGAGCTTCTCAACATCATACCCGGTTATGAGTTATTAACCCTGACCCTGGGCCATGCACAAGCAGAAGCAAGAGTGCCTTTAGGTGGTTTAGATGTAGGAACTTCTGATCTGGGAATTGATAAAGCTGTGAATACCTTAACACCTAACTACATGGATGAAGTTGTGTTCACTCTAACTGCACATAACTACGGACCCGACGATGCTACCAATGTTCATGTGACTGATCTGTTACCTGCAGGGTTTGAATGGGTTTCTGATGATTCAAACAATTCATACAATCCTGCAAATGGAGTCTGGAATATTGGTAATCTGGCAAACGGTACCAATGCTGTGTTACATATTGTAGCCCGGGTTATTGCATCTAACACTACCATAACCAATTTTGTCAGCATCAATGGAACAGAACACGACCTGGAACCAGGTAATGATCATGATTCTGTTACAGTAACTGTTGGCCCTGCATCAGACCTACAAATAACCAAAACCGTAGATAACACCACACCACAATACCTGGACACCATAACCTACACCATAACCATACACAACAACGGACCAGACAACGCCACCGGAGTAACATCAACAGACACGTTACCTACAGGACTACAATACATATCAGACGACAGCAATGGATCATACAACCATAACACAGGTTTATGGACCATCGGAACACTAACAAAAAACACCAACGCAATACTCCACATCATAGCACAAGTAATGGCCTCTAACACCACCATAACCAACATAGCAACAGTCAACGGAACCAACCACGACCAAAACAACACCAACAACAAAACCAACACCACCATAACCATAGGACCCGCATCCGACCTACAAATAACCAAAACCGTAGATAACACCACACCACAATACCTGGACACCATAACCTACACCATAACCATACACAACAACGGACCAGACAACGCCACCGGAGTAACATCAACAGACACGTTACCTACAGGACTACAATACATATCAGACGACGGCAATGGATCATACAACCATAACACAGGTTTATGGACCATCGGAACACTAACAAAAAACACCAACGCAATACTCCACATCATAGCACAAGTAATGGCCTCTAACACCACCATAACCAACATAGCCACAGTCAACGGAACCAACCACGACCAAAACAACACCAACAACAAAACCAACACCACCATAACCATAGGACCCGCATCCGACCTACAAATAACCAAAACTGTAGATAATCCTACACCACAATACCTCGACACCATAACCTACACCATAACCGTACACAATAACGGACCAGATAGTGCAACCAATGTAGTAGCAACCGATATTTTACCGACGGGATTAAGGTACATCCAAGACGATAGCAACAACACATACAACCCTACCACAGGAATATGGACCATCGGAACCCTGGCAAAAAACACCAACGCAATACTCCACATCATAGCACAAGTAATGGCCTCTAACACCACCATAACCAACATAGCCACAGTCAACGGAACCAACTACGACCAAAACAACACCAACAACAAAACCAACACCACTATAACCATACCACCATCATCCGACCTAACCATAACCAAAACCGTCAACAACCCCACACCACAATACCTCGAAACCATAACCTACACCATAACCATACACAACAACGGACCAGACAACGCCACTGGAGTAACATCAACCGACATACTACCAACAGGACTACAATACATATCAGACGACGGCAATGGATCCTACAACCATAACACAGGTTTATGGACCATCGGAACCCTACCAAAAAACACTAACACCATACTACACATCCTAGCACAAGTAATAGTCTCTAACACCACCATAACCAACATAGCCACAGTCAACGGAACCAACCACGACCAAAACAACACCAACAACAAAACCAACACCACCATAACCATAGGCCCAGCATCTGACCTGGGTATTGCTATAAATGTGAACGATGCACATCCAAAATATCTGGATTTTGTTGAGTTTACATTGTCTGCACACAATTATGGGCCGGACAATGCACCTAATGCTAAAGTGAATTTCACAGCACCTGCAGGACTTCGCTATGTATCAGATGATACTAATGGTTCATTTAATTCAACCACAGGTTTGTGGAGTATTGGTTACATGGCCGCAAATACAATGGCGGTTATGCATTTAGTAATGCAAGCTATGGTTTCAAATGTTCAGATGACTGTTGAGGCTGTTATAACTGATCCAGACCCTAATTTGGCTTCAGGATTCTATGATCCAAATCCAGACAATAACCGGGCAACTGCTTCAGTTTCACCGTATTCAGTATCTGAACCTGGTAATCCAACTACCAAAACTACTGACTCCAGCAGCCCTACTACCTCATCAGAAAAAACCGTTGGTATGCAAACTACGGGAATACCCCTTGGTGGGATATTAATGGCAATACTGATGATCTTCACTGGAATATCGGTGTCCAAAAGGAAGTAAAAACAACTCATTTTCCCCTTTTTATTTTTTTTTGATAATTATATGGACACATGATGAATTAAAATTCTAATTTTTGGGTGTAGAATATAAAAATCATGTCAAATTAATTACTACTTAGACAAATTAATATTAATTAATTATAAAAAAGATTAAATCTAATATAATAATCTTGGTAAATAAATAATTGTATTTAAAATAGATATATAAAAAGGATAATTTAAAGCATAAATAAAATCGAAATACTATTTAACTTTAGAAATAACCTTATTTTATTGATTTTAAGTCTTTTGGATAATTTTGTGGATTCACAGACTTTAATAATTAATTCATTGTTAATCTGTTAAAAAAAATTGTGGGATTACTTGTTATGTGTGCAATAACTGGTATCATCGGTGATAATATCGGTGACAAACTGTATAATATGTTACTTACCCTTAAACACAGGGGACCTGACAAATCTGGAGTTTATGTAGATGGTAAAATATCTCATGGCAACTTGGAAGATTTGACCATAACCCATGGTAACATTGGACTGGGCCACAATCTTCTGTCTATTGTGGGATCAGAAGTTGTCCAACCAATGACCAACGGGGAAATTATCCTGGTTTGTAACGGGGAGATCTACAATAATTACCAACTTTATTCTGATTTGAAAGATACATCATATGATTTTAAGACTGACAGTGACTCTGAAGTGGTTTTAGCCCTCCTCACAAAACATTACCAAGGTTCCTTATTAAAAGCTGTTCCTTCGGTTCTGGAAGATTTGGATGGAGATTATGCCTTCGCTGCATATGATGGTGAAGATTTAGTGGCAGTTAGAGACCCGCTGGGTGTGAAACCACTTTATTACGGAGAAGAAAATGGCTTATTTGGTTTTGCATCCGAAAGAAAAGCATTATGGAGAGTTGAAATAAATAAAACCCACAGCTTACCCCCAAATTTCATGTTACACAATGAGGAACTAGTACCTTTGCCACGAAGACAATCACTCCCCCAAATATCACCATTACAACAAAGATTATCGGGAAAAGAAAATTTCTATTCCTGGAAAGAATGCCAATTCCAAAAAATATCAAAAAACTTTTCCATTGAAAATGAATTTGCCAAAAGTACTCAGGTAACCTCAGATAAAAAACATCTTAAAAAGATTTTAGGACATTATATCAGGGAATCTGTGAAAAAAAGAACCCGGGGACTTGATAAGGTGGGAATCTTATTTTCTGGAGGTGTTGACAGCACCTTACTGGCTGTGCTATGTGCTGATCTTGGGATTGAAACTGAACTGTATGCAGTGGGTAGTGAGGGTTCTCCAGACCGCGTTTTCGCCAGTAAAGTTGCAGATGATATAGGTCTTCCACTTCACATTAGAATGGTTGATGAGGATGTGGTGAGAAAATACACCCCTCTGGTATTAAATGCCATAGAAGAGTGGAATGTTATGAAATTAGGGGTGGGCATGACCGCATACCTGGCTGCGGAGATGGCCCACCAGCATGGTCAAAGGGTGATCTTTTCTGGTCAGGGTGCAGACGAACTCTTTGCAGGATACCATCGATACCTCAGTTTTTACCAGCAAAAAGGTGAAGAAGCCCAGGAAGACCTCCAGAATGATGTGGTGAATCTTTACCATGTGAATCTGGAGCGTGACGATAAAGTAACCATGGCCAGCAGTGTGGAACTGAGGGTTCCCTATCTGGACCTCCAAATTATAAATATGGCCATGAATATACCTATGTACTACAAGATAAATGGTCCGGATGACAAACTGCGTAAGTGTATACTCAGGGAAGTGGCCAGCCAGATGGGTGTGCCCTCTGAGATTGTTAAAAGACCTAAAAAAGCTGCACAGTATGGATCGGGTATCCATAAAATCCTCAGAAAAAAGGTCTTAAAAGACTCAGAATATATGGAAAAATTGAAAAAATCCTTTAAATTTATAGACATTTAAATTCATATTATGGATGATTAATATAAACATTCAATATAAAAAATAATAATTCAATTTACCAATTATTGATAATAAAAAATCTAAAAATAATGAATATCTGAAAATAACTAAAATAAGGTAATTGGGAGTGAAATATTTGAAGATTGAAAAAGAGGCCGAAAAGATACTCCAGAGCTTTTCTGAAGCCCTGAAAGACATACCCGAACTGGAAGAAACCCATTATATGGTTGATAACGTTAACCTATCCCGGGAAGACTGTGCTGAAGATAAGGACTCAACCAAAATCATGCGCAATGCCCATGTGGATGAAGAAGGTAATTTAATAGCTGAAAAAGGAAAGTGGGTAAAATGAGATTTAACCTTGTACTGGATCTGCCTGATGTTCCAGGACAATTATTAGAATCTCTTGAACCAATGGGACGATTAGGGGCAAATATAGTAGCCATCATACACCAGAGAGATGTTAAAACAGAACGTGGTACAGTTCCAGTCCAGATAACCATAGAAGGGGACAAAGAAACCTTAGACAGGGTTATGGATGCCATGGAAGCTAAAGATATTCAGATAATGGCAGTGGATGGTGTATTAAGGAAGGAACAGATCACCACCGTTCTGGTGGGGGACATCGTGGAAGAAGATGTGAAGGACACTGTAACCCTCTTGAACCAACTGAAAGGCGTTCGAGTTGCTGATCTGGATCTTAAAATGTCCGATGAACCGCGAAACTCTGCCACTAAAATCGTAATTGAAGCAGATTTCGGACTGAAAAAGGAAGTGCTCAAAAACATCAAAGAAGTTGGGGATCAAAAAGGCTTCCTGGTTATTAATGAAGTTTAAGGGATTAAGAGTCTAAAAATGAAGGTGTTCCCATGAAAATTATTATTTTAGGTTTTGGTGCAGTAGGGCAGGGCGTTGCCCGTGTCCTGTCCATGAAAGAAGATTATTTGAAGAGTAACTATGATCTTAACCCCCAGATCGTTGCAGTGACTGACCGTTCCGGGGCAGCTATAAAAGAGGAGGGTCTGGATCCGGAATTGCTCTTAAAAACCAAGAATGAAACCGGTAAAATCTCTTCCTACCCAGAATATGGTAATTCTGGTGTAAGCAGTCTTAAGGTTCTGGAAGAAGTTGAATACGATTGTTTAGTGGAGGTTACTCCAACTGATATTGAGGATGGTGAACCAGCCCGTAGCCACATACTGAAAGCCATGGAAGATGGTAAAGATGTTGTTACATCCAATAAGGGCCCCCTTGCTTTATCATTCCAGGAACTTGTTAGTTCTGCTCAATCCAATAAGGTTGAATTTAAATTTGAAGCATCAGTGGGTGGTGCCATGCCCATCCTTAACTTTGCCCATGAAAACCTGGCAGGATGCAGCATAGAATCAATTTACGGGATCCTGAACGGAACCACCAATTACATCTTATCCAGGATGGCTAAGGAAGGATCATCATATGAACAAACCCTCACTGAAGCTCAGGAAATGGGAATTGCAGAAACCGATCCTTACCAGGATGTGGAAGGTATTGATGCAGCGTGTAAAATAGTCATACTAGCTAATTCTGTTTTAAACCTTCCTGTAACTCTTAAAGACGTTGAAGTTGAAGGAATATCCAGAATAACCGCTGAATCAATTGCTCTGGCAAAGAAGGAAGGCTTATTGATTAAACTTATTGGTGAAGCTTCAGCTGATGCTCTGGAAGTATCACCCCGCCTGGTGCGCCAGGGATCACCCTTTGCAGTGGAAGGTACCCTTAACGTCGCCACTCTTAAAACTGATCTGGCGGATGATGTGACAGTGGTAGGTAAAGGTGCTGGATCCGTGGAAACTGCCTCTGCCATTTTAAGTGATATTATCAGTATATGGAAGATAAGGAAATGAAACTTTTAAAAAAATTATTTTTTTTATAACCATAAAATCAGTTTTAAGCTTAATACAGTCCTAAAATTAGAATTATCTTAAAACCTACAACTGAACTATCTTAGAATATTTAACTAAAACTATCTTAGAAAATTCATTCTTGTGATATAATGGATTCAACCTATTACAAACCGAGATGAAAGGTGATAAATTAATGAAGTATGTTGTTGTTATTGGGGATGGAATGGTTGACAAACCATTGAAAGAGCTGGATGGGAAAACACCCTTACAGAGAGCTAAAACCCCGAATATGGATTTTATAGCCAAAAATGGGTCTTGTGGGATGCTGGAAACTGTCCCTCAGGGGATGGAACCCGGATCAGATGTGGCCAATCTTTCCATAATGGGTTATGATCCTAAAAAATATTATACCGGCCGTGGCCCACTGGAAGCCGCCAGTATCGGAGCTGGGCTTGAAAAAAATGATGTGGCATTCCGTTGTAATTTAATAACAAATAAAAATGGCATTTTAGCTGATTTCAATGCCAGCCATATCACCACTACTGAAGCCTCCCAGCTCATCGAGACTTTAAATCAGTCATTTTCACGTTACGGGAAATTTTATCTGGGAACCAGTTACCGCCATCTATTCGTTTATAATGATAGAAATGCATCTTTACTCAAATCAACCCCCCCACATGATGTTGTAGGAGAACCAATTCAGAAACATCTTTTAAAAGGAGATAATAGCACATTACACCAGCTTGCTGATGACCTAAATCAACTGATGTATAAATCTACGGATATCCTGAAAAAGGAACCCATAAATGAGAAAAGGGTTGAATCTGGTAAAAATCCAGCTAACATGATCTGGTTATGGGGACAGGGACCCAAACCGCAGTTACCTCCTTTCAAAGAGGAATACGGTCTTAAAGGTGCAACCATTACTGGAGTGGACCTAATTAAAGGAATTGGTACTTACCTTGGATTAACCAATATCCATGTTCCGGGGGCAACTGGTTATTATGACACTGATTACTGTGGTAAGGCTGAGTATGCCTTGAAAGCCTTGGAAGACCATGATCTGGTATTTATCCATGTTGAAGCTCCTGACGAAGCAGGACATGCTGGAGATATCCATGAGAAAATAAAAGCCATAGAACGTATTGATCGACGCATACTGAAAAAGTTAAGAGAAAAACTTCCATCAATAGATGATTATGCTCTGGCTGTGTTACCAGACCATCCTACACCGATAGATATAAGAACTCATACTTCCGATCCGATTCCATATGCTGTGTACACCCCTGGTTGTGAAGCTGATAAAACAAAGGCATATGATGAAGTTTCTGTTTTAAATAGCTTTAAAAATAGTTCTAATGAGATCATGGATGGTTATAAGTTTCTGAAATTTTTCATAGAATATGGGAAATGTGCTAAAACATCTTGAGAAGTGGTAAAACATCTTGAGAAAGTAATAAATTTCATTAAAGTGATTTACACACTTAACCTGTCTTGAAGACAAATAACCTTAATTAAAAAAAATAGAACCATTATAATTAATAAAGGTGGGATTTAAAATAAGTTATTCAAAATTCCAGTACTATTCTGCAGTGACTGCAGGTAAAATAGTTTCTTTCGTTCTCAGAAAAATTCTTAAAAGCAGTGCCAGTGCCATGCCAGGTAAAGTTGCAATGACCATTTATCCAGATATTATGGGAGTGGTAAATGATCGCTGCCAGAATAAGATCATTATCACCGGTACCAATGGTAAAACCACCACCAATAACCTTCTCACCCATATTCTTACCCGTGAATATTCTTCAGTTCTCTCCAATCTAAGGGGGGCTAACATGCCACAAGGACTGGTAAGTGCCTTTCTGCATGACCGGAAAAAAGAGTATGAATGGGGAGTTTTCGAAGTGGACGAAGGTTCATTTGAGCGGGTTACTGAACATCTTAAACCAGACTACGTTCTGGTAACTAATTTCTTCCGGGACCAGCTGGATCGCTATGGTGAGATTGAAAAAGCATTTCAGGACATATTAAAAGCTTTAGAACCATTGGATACAACTTTAATTCTTAACGCAGATGACCCTCTGGTTTCAAACTTCCGTAAACTCCATAAAAAGAACATTTACTACGGGGTGACCCAAAACCAGTACAGCAGCTGCCAGCAGGGAATTGTTGAATCAAGATTCTGTCCGGCCTGCAGTAGCTATCTGGACTATGATTATTATAATTATGGCCAGTTAGGTGGTTACCAGTGCCCGGATTGTGGTTTCTCCAATCCTGATTATGATTACCAGATCACAGAGATAAATTACCAGGATCATCAGTACCATTACCAGTTTAAAAACAAGGACAATACAGTGCAGGAGATAACATTTGCCTACGAGGGGATATACAATGCATATAACTGTTGTGCAGCATTATCGACTGCTCTAGAAGTAGGTCTCCCCCTGGATAAAGTTGCCCATTCCATTGAAGAATTCGAGTATCATCTGGGCCGGATGGAAAATTTCCAGTTCCCAGGGAAAATTGTTAAAATAGCACTGGTTAAAAACCCCATTGGGCTCAGTGAAACCATAAGCAGCATCTCCCTGGATGAACGTGCAAAATCCATGTTATTTGTTCTTAACGACAACCCCGCTGATGGTAAGGATGTTTCCTGGATATGGGATGCTGAAGTAGAAAAAATGAATAATATAAAAAACATCAACCACATCTACTGTTCAGGTCGCAGGGCTGAAGATATTGCACTCAGACTCAAATACGCCGGAGTACCAGTTGAACTGGTAGAAGTGGATGATAAAATGGATAATGCCATAGAAAAGCTCTTAAATGAAGATGTTGAAATAGCATATCTCCTGCCTACTTACACTGCTGTGTTCCAGGCCCGTGAACTGGTACTGGCACGTTTAGAAGGTTCAGGTAAAAAAATGTCACATATTCGTGAATATCTGAAAAATTTGAAGTTTCCAGGACGTTAAAGAATATAGGATGTTAAAGAATCTAGGACGTTAAAGAAAATAATAAAAAATCATTGAACCTGTTAAATTACTTCAAAGCATGATTGGACTAATCAAATAACTTCTAAATATAATAAAACTAACTAAGTACTTCAATATCACTAAATAAAATTATAATAACAAAAATAATATTGCTGGGAAAAACATGGAACTGAAAATATATCATATGTATCCGGATCTTCTGAATCTTTACGGTGATCTGGGTAATGTAACCTGCCTAAGTCAACGCTGCCAGTGGAGGGGTATTGATATGGAGGTGGTGGGTTTCAGCATGAATCACGAAGTACCATTAGACGAAGGTGATCTATTCTTTATTGGAGGTGGTTCTGATCGTGGACAAAACATTGTTTATTCCCACCTTTTAAAATACACGCGTATGATGGGAGATCTGATTGAAGATGGTGCCCCGGTTCTGGCTATATGTGGAGGGTATCAACTTTTAGGTGAAAAGTACATTGATGCCGATGGAAATGATGTTCCTGGTTTGGGAATATTTGATTACCATACCCGTAGTGAAGAAGGACGGCTCATTGGGAATATAATCATTGAAAATAGTTTGGGCCTCAGTCCAGAGACACTGGTGGGCTTTGAAAATCACGGTGGCCGCACCTACCATGATCACCAGGCACTGGGAAAAGTTAAGGTAGGTTACGGTAACAATGGCCAGGACAGTGAAGAGGGCATGGTTTACCAGAACTGCATCGGAACCTACCTTCACGGCCCATTACTACCTAAAAATCCGCATCTGGCTGATTACCTAATTTTAAAGGCTTTGGAAAGGAAATATGGCTTGAAAGAATTATCATCCCTTGATGATCAACCTGAATACGCAGCTCATGAAAAAGTACTGAAATTGTACTCCCCCTGATTTTCAGGCAAATCATTAATGAGAATAACCTGATTAATGGGGGATCATTACACTCTTTCGGAATCTTTTTTAATGATATTTACCTATACATAGATGTTCCTATTGGACTTTCATTAGGTATAACCATTGGAGTAATTATTCCAGGGAACAGAATTTTAAGCCTATTCAAAGCATTAAAATAAATAGTAATGATTATTTAAAGCTTTTTAGAATAGTTTATAATGTTTTACAAATAATACAGTGTTAAAATCTTTTTAAGGAGATGGTTTGTCTGTCTAGATATATAGTGGTTACTGGTGGTGTGGTAAGTTCAATTGGAAAGGGAATAACAGCAGCTTCGATTGGTAGAATTTTAAGGTCTTATGGTGTTGATGTAACTGCCATCAAGATTGACCCTTATCTTAACTGGGATTCCGGGACCCTGAACCCCTACCAGCATGGTGAAGTCTTCGTTACTGAGGATGGTATGGAAACTGACCTGGATTTGGGCCACTACGAGCGTTTTCTGGATGTTAACCTCTCAGGAAAATCCAATATAACCACGGGTAAAGTTTACTCTTCAGTAATTGATCATGAACGCAAGGGAGACTACCTGGGTTCATGTGTGCAGATCATACCCCATATCACCAACAAGATCAAAGATATGGTACGTAAAATTGCTCGTGAAAGCCAGGCTGAAGTGGTTCTGGTGGAAGTAGGGGGAACTGTGGGGGATATTGAAAGTCAACCATTTTTAGAAGCCCTGAGACAGCTTAGAAATGAGGAAGGTCATGACAACGTTATGTTCGTCCACGTGACCTATGTACCCTACCTGAAAGCAGCAGGTGAATTTAAAACCAAACCTACCCAGCACAGTACCAAGGAACTCAGGAGTACCGGTATCATTCCAGATATGATAATCTGCCGTTCCGAGTTACCTATTGATCAGGCTCTTAAAAATAAAATAGCCCATTTTTGTGATGTAGAACCTAAAGCAGTGATCAGCACTCCTGATGTTGAATCAATTTATGAGGTTCCACTGATCATAAACCAGGAAAAAGTCGGGGAATACATCTTAAATCGAATAAAAATTGATGCATGTGACCAGGACTTGACTGAATGGGAACATGTGGTTGAATCACTGAAACAGGATTCATATCATGTAAGTGTTGGAATAATTGGTAAGTACGTGGAACTGGAAGATGCCTATATGAGCATCAGGGAGTCATTAAAACACGCTGCAGCTCATCTTGGAATAAAAGTTAACATTGAATGGATACAGGCAGAAGATACCCTTGACGAAGAGAAAGTAAGCCACCTTGATTCTCTTTTAATACCCGGCGGTTTTGGTGAGCGGGGAATTTCCGGGAAACTGGATGCAGTGCAATATTCTCTCCTGAATAATGTTCCACTTTTCGGGATCTGTCTGGGAATGCAGTGCATGGTAATTGAATTTGCACGCCAGAAGGGTTTTGAAGGAGCACACAGTACTGAATTTGATAAGGAAACCCTTTATCCGGTTATTGACCTCATGGAAGAACAGAAAAAGATAAAAAACATGGGCGGAACTATGAGGTTGGGTTCATATCCCTGCAAAGTTAAAGAGGGAACCATGGCCCATGAAGCCTATGGTCAGGATGAGGTCAGTGAACGACACCGTCACCGTTTTGAATTAAACAATGATTACCGAGATGTTCTTAAAGAGAAAGGTTTGATTATTTCTGGAACATCACCCGATGATTTCCTGGTGGAAATGATAGAGTTAAAAGATCATCCCTGGTTTTTAGGTTGCCAGTTCCACCCTGAATTCAAATCCAGACCCAACAAAGCCCATCCCATCTTTGTATCATTTTTAAGGGCAACTCTGGAAAACCATAAGCAAAAATCTGGAAAATAAAACTACCAGAACCCTGAGGACTTAAATGATCATAGACATCCCTCTATTAACCATTATATTAGCAGTAATAGCCTGTATTTATGCCAGCTACTCTGACCTCAAAAGGGGTATTATTCCCAATAAATTAACATTTCCTCTTATCGGCTTGGGATTAATACTTAATGGAATTTATGCAGTTATGCTGGGTGAAATCTGGTTCATTGTAGTATGTGCTGTGGTTACTGGGGTAATATTCACCTTAGGGTACCTCTTCTGGAAGCTGGGAGCATGGGCTGGTGGGGATGTTAAACTCTTCACTGCTTTGGCAGCACTTCTTCCATTTTACTCACTTCCACCCTATTACCCAGCATTAATACCCTATAACTTATTCGGAGTGCAATTCCCCCTTGAAGGAATTTACCCATTCCCCTTGACATTGATCATTAACAGTATCCTGTCCATACTTCCATTTCTACTGATTTACGTTTTTTATGTGGTAGTAAAAACCAAACCACACCTCATGGGTGAATTAACAGCTCCATTTACTGAATATAAAAAGAACATTGTCTTAACCCTGGTAATCACATCCGCGGTGAATATAACGTTTTTCATCACCCAGCATTTGAGTTTTCAGATAATGCAGTTGGGAGCACAGATTATAATTATTTCTTTAATTTTAATCTATCTCTTATCCCTACTGATATCCAAACTACCCAATCAGGTTAAAGCTGTGGTAGTATCATTGGTCACTGTTGCAGCTCTCTTCTTTAACCTTAAAATTACCCTTATCAGTATTGTTATTTTATTCATCTCCATAATCATAATCGAACTTGTGAAAAAGCTGCTAACATCAGTAAGCCGGGAAGCACTGCAGGATGATATTCCCCTGGATGAACTTAAGGAAGGAATGATACCTGCTTATAACTTGTACCAGCGCGATGACCAGGAGGTACTTGTAGATGATAAGAGTTTCACTGATAAAATGAAAGAATCCTTCAAAACAAGGGACCCCAGTATCCTCACTGCAGCCCCGGGCAAACGTTTGATTGGAACTCTGGCCGCAGGATTATCCACAAAGGACATCCAGCTGTTAAAACAACTGCACCAGAAGGGTAAAATTGCCAATGCATTCAGGGTAAAAAAAGGAGTTCCTTTTGCCCCTTCAATTTTGATTGGGCTTATAATATCCCTTTTCATTGGGGACCTGGCTTATATATTACAAAAAGTACTTATCTGGGCCCTGTATTAACACATTATGAGCTCTTATTAACCATATTACACCAGTGATCAAAGGGTATCAGTGATGGAAACACTTGAAGATTCAAGTAGCAATAATCCTCAGGATTTGATACAAGAGACATTAAATATTGTTAAGTTAAAAATGCACTAATATTTATATGAATCCTATGTCAATAGATTATATAATCTATGTGAATTAGATTATAATAATAATCAGAGTGGTTAAAATGGAAAACAAAGGACAGGTTTCTGCAGAGTACTTACTCCTCTTAGTAGTAATTTTGATTATAATGGCTGCAGTTACCATACCACTGGTTGCTAAATCTGTCAATGCTACTATGGATGTTTCCACCTCATCTGACACGAAAAATGCAGTGCAAAGTATTGCAAATGCTGTTAATTTAGTTTATGCTAATGGTCCTGGTGCCAAACGTACGATTAGCATTTATATGCCCCAAACTATGAATTTAACTTATGATAGTGGTAGTAATACCATTAATCAAATGTTGGTACTTTCTTCCCAAAATAAACCCATAAACGCAAGTGTAGATTACGCAGTTAACTTTACGAACCCAACTCCTAGTAAGGGGTGGCATCAGGCACAGGTAGAATGGCCACTCAATGGAAACTCTAACTCCCCCATAATAGTAGCATTCTCTTAAATTTTGAGGTATTATAATGTTTAGTAAATTAGGAGACATAATATTACGATTTTTCTCAATTTTGGGAGAAGTGATAATATCAATACCCAAGATCCCTCAAAAACTACGTAATATCAATCGAAATCAAGTAAAAGAGAAAATAGACACTGAAAATATTAAAGAAAACGTTATTAAAGTTAGGGAAAAAATAGGAATTGATGAAAAATACTTAAAAACCAATTATAATGAAAAATCGGATGTTATTCTTATATCCACTTCATTCACATCCAAAGAAAAAGAAGACACCATTTTTCATCTTCAGTTATTATCAGCAGGATTCCTGATTTTATCCATTATTTACCTCTTTAATTTCGTCCCAATCATCCTTTACATCATTTTAGCAATTTTGATAGCTGCTTATATAATTTATCTCCTTTTTAATCGGGTCCAAATTATGTATGGATCGGATTTTCCTGCATATAGAGATTTTTTCCTGATGTATTTAGCTGTAGGGATAATATTACTTCTGGTTGGAACCAATTCAAATTTAACCATGGCATTTTCTTTCCAGTTCTTCCCCTCATTGACCATTTTGATATTTGCCATTATATCTGTGGTTGTTGTTTTCATTGTTTTCAGAATACTATACCATCGAAATTACACATATGGAGTGGTTATTGAAACTGGTGAAAAAATGGCCTATGTCAAGGTTGAATATGACATCCGTTCCAATGTTAAACCCGACATATATGCTGTAGAAAACCTATGTGGTGCTTTAGATGGCGATAAAGTGAAATTAAAGACACAAGAAAAGATTTTTAGTAACAGTGGTAATAAACCAATTAGTATATTAGAAACTGTCCAAAAAATCTAACTATTTTTATTTTTAATAATATCACATTAAATTATGGATTTTATATAGTTAATAACTTTTATTTAAAAATAATTGTTTAAAAAGTAATGGAAGTAATAAATATGCATGATATTTCACCGAGCCATCCTCGTTATCATTCCCTTCTTTTAAGGGATAAAATGGCCCAAGCTTACCGAGAAGGAATCCTGGCGGATAGTGCCCTTATCGCCCATGGTAGGGGTGAGGCATTTGATTATATTTTTGGCGAAAAAACAAATCCCCCTGCAATTAAAGCTATTAAAGCTGCTAGTGCCGCTCTTTTACTTGCTGAAAACCCGGTTTTATCTGTTAATGGAAACACTGCAGTTCTAGCTGCAGAAGACATAGTGGAACTAGCCAGTTTGCTACCTGCAAAGGTGGAGATCAATCTATTCTATCGCACACCCCAGCGTGTGGTCCAAGTTGAGAAGGTGTTAAAAAATGCAGGTGCAAAGGAGGTTCTGGGTAAAGAGGGTGATGATTTCCTGCCCCTTAAGGGCTTGGAGGGACCCAGATCAAGGGCCCATCCAGAGGGTGTGTACATTGCAGATGTGGTTCTGGTTCCCCTAGAAGATGGTGACCGTGCCGAAGCACTAGTGACATTAGGGAAGAAGGTTATAACCATTGATCTGAACCCTTTATCGCGAACTGCTAAAAAATCATCCATAACCATCGTGGACAATCTAGTCCGGACCATACCACTCATTATTAATGAAGTTAGAAGGCTTAAAGAATGTTCCAGGCAGGAACTGGAAGAGATAGTTATGGAATTTGATAATGATGAGAATATTTCTAGTTCACTTGATCTGATATCAGAATATTTTAAAAGAGATGAAGACTCATGAATGTAATTGGAGTTACAGGAATGCCAGGATCTGGTAAAAGCGTGGTTTCAAGAGTTGCGGATAGTTTGGGAATGAAAGTGGTGAGGATGGGTGATGTTATCCGCAATGAAGCTCAAAAGAGAAACGAAGCCCCAGGAAAAGTGGCAGTGGAACTGCGCCAGGAGTACGGGGAATTCGTAGTAGCAGAGCGATGCGTGGAGTTCATTAAAAATTTTTCAACCGGTGAAGTGGGATCTTCAAAAGCCCAGAAAGATAAATCACCAGTATTCCTTATTGAAGGCATCCGCAGCCCCTGGGAAGTGCAGATATTCAAAAAAAACTTCCCAAATTTTAAGGTTATAGCCATACATTCTGCACCAAAAACTCGTTATATACGACTTAAAAAAAGGATGCGGTCCGATGATTCTACTGAGGTTAAAGAAGCACAAAAAAGAGACCAGAGAGAACTTAAATTTGGTATTGGTGAAGTAATTGCCAGTGCTGATTTTATGGTAGTTAATGAAAGTGCTAAAGGTAAACTGAAAAACACAGTGCGAGGTATCCTGAAAAATGAATTGCAAAATAGTTGCTAAAGCCACAGTTAAACCCACTGAAGATCTGGATAGAGTTATAAAAGCCCTATCAAATATCTTTGACTATGATGATATTATAATAGCCGAAGAAATGGTTACAGTCACTGGCAATACAGCCTGCATTTTCCCATTTAAAGAATTCCTGGATAAAGGACAGATCAATGATGCAGCCAGAAAAATGATCCTCAAAGGATGGGACGAAGAATCCAAGACCATTAATTTAAAGTTAAATAAGCAAGCAGCCTTTGCAGGTAGGATCAACCTGGTGGATGCTGCTGATCTTTCACCCCTTGGAGAGATAGAAGTTAAAATCAGCACAGAAAATGTGGAAAAATTTGCCAACTGGCTATGTGGCCATTGAAATAATTGATTTTAATAAATACAGGATTTTAATGGACAAATAAATTTTAAATAAATACAATGATTATTTAGGGGATAAAAAAAGTCTTAAATGGATAAATAAAGTTCTATTATTGATAAAATGATTTAATGAATATGATGAGAGAAGAGAAAATCAATCCTTCTCCATTAATTTTGCATCCTTAATCACCAGATGGCCACTATCCACATCCCATACTTTTTCTAAGTCCAAGATATTAAGTCTTTTCATGAAAATGGGACCGTCAAGGACCAGAGTTTCTGCTTCCCCACCTTCAAATGCCATGTGTAAACCATATTTTTCATGGAGTACCTTCAGCTCTTCCAGTAATTCTTCATCAACAGTTCTACCCAGCCATGATTCATCCAGACCTTCGGCAGATACACTGGTGATGATTACTTCAAATCCCAAGCCAACAACCTCTTGCATGTAGTCCAGAGGGTCCCTGTGCCATAATGGGGCTATGGATTTCAGCCCTAGCTCCTGGCAAAGTCCATCAATACGTGATTTCTGGTACTGGGAATGTATGGCCCCGGTAAATACTGCCTCAACACCCCTATTTTTAAGGTCTTTAAGGGCATTTCTAAGGTCATCTAATTCTTCTTCTTTCACGCCAGGAGTTTTAGCCTGAATAAGTTGTATTCCCATGGCTTGAGATAGTAGGACAGCCAGGTGGATGTTAGGAACATGGAACATGTAAGAATAAGGATTCTCAGAATGCATGGAAAGAAGATATTCCACATTCCAACCATCTTCCATGGCTTTATAAACTGCCATGGTACTGTCTTTACCACCTGAAAAAAGTACTGCTGCTTTCATAATCATTGACTCCATCAATAAATCATTTAGATGCTATAAATATCAGTTACATTATTAAATATCAGTTACATTATTAAATAATTGTCTTTTAAAACTTTTAATAATTAGCTAAAACACTAAATCATTGCCGGAACTAATAAAATAAAAATCAAGGATGGAAATATCAGTGGTTACCATCCTCATGTGATTAATCAACCTTTTTTTTACGGAGCCTGTTTTTAAGACCTTTAAAACCGCTGATTATGGTGTCAATGAACATTCCGGCTAATCCAACAAGCACACCCAGGAATCCGCAGAACAGAATCACATTGTTCTTTGCAGGGATGGTGCTTTTCAGGGTTTGGATTTCTTTTTCCACGGGCCCATTGATCTCAGTTACCACCACTTCTCCCTGAGGAAGTTGTTTAACAACGGAATCTACCTGGGATGCATCCACCACTACTTTAACCTGCACTATGCTGTATTTGATATCTATACCACTAATCAGGACCAACCAGCTTTTAAGTTTCTTGATAACTTCTGTGGGGTCGCTTCCCGGCTTGATCTGTACCATCAGGGTATCACTGGAGACAACAGTTGCCGATGTGATATTGGTGTTGGCCGAGGGTATGCGTGACTCCAGATTACTCTTCCACGCACTGCTTATACCGGTTGTTTTTACTGTTATTTCCCCACTATCAACACTCTGGACACCAGGGATATTCCGAACATCAGCAATGGCTTTATTAACATCACTGTCTGTGGAAATGTTTAAGGTGATAGTTTCCTGCTGGTCAGTGGTGGACATGTATATGCCCCGGGCCATATCAGGAAGATCATCATAGACCGGTGCTATAAAGAATGCACCACCAATTAAACCCACCACAAACCCTAAGCCAATGACGAATAAGAAATTCTTTTTACCAATTAATGGAGTGAGAAGTGCAGTGGAGAATATAAATGCCATGAGCAGTAAAAAGAGTATGATCATTATGATTACAAATATTGTTTCCATGATTTCATCCCAATGTTAATCTCTTGTTGTACTTTTTTTGTTAAAGTAAATTTTTATCCAGAGAGTAGTTTAATTGTTTACTACTTTATTTGTGGCACATCTTATGAATCTAACTAATACACCATATTTTCTAATACACTGAATAAATGACTATATCAAAAAGCGAAAATCAACTAAGTTTGTTGTACTATTCTTCCAGTTGTTATATCTATGTACACAGTTTTAGAAGACACTGAACCACTCTTTAAAGGCACTATCCAAACTGCGACAGTAGTACCATTGACAACAACTGTTCCCTGCATTGGATCATTTGCTTTATATCCACGGTTGGCTGATTCTGAAATAGATTTAGCCTGGTCAGCAGTGATTAAAGTAGAAATCGTGTTATTAGTAGTGTTAGATGAATTATTGGTAATGCTGGGAGTTGGGGTAACTGGTGTGGAAATTTGGTTTGTAGGCACTGTTGACTGATTGTCCACAGTAACATTTCCTGCTGACTTAAAAGGATTAAAAGCATAAGCAAAAATAATGATAACAATCACTGCAACCATAATAAGGGCCTTCTTTTCCCAATCTTTCTTAAGGTCTAAATCCATAGAATCACTTCATATTAATTAGATAATTTGTGTTATGTTTATAGTTCCATTATTGTTCTTTATGGCATATGTGTGATTATTAGTCATTGTTGCATTTTGTATTTTTTGGGGAACAATTTTTATTGTAATTTTTTTCGTTGAAGATGTGCTACCTAAAAACATGATTACATTCCCAGTTCCAGAAGAATTGGTAACATTAGCAGTAACATAAGGATAGCTACTGGAAGTAACAGGTATATTAAAAAGGATTGAATAACCATTTCCATTGACATATACTGTGTTGATAGTCTCTGCCAATTTTTCACCAAGCACTCTTGCTTGTCCCAAATCTCCAGAACTGGCAATGCCCATTTGATTATTAATTATTGAAAGTGTTCCAGCAATTATCACCAGCGCAATTAGGGTCACAAATAATAATTCAGCAGAGGCTAATCCTCGATCATCTTGAAACAATCATATCACCAATTATAAAGTTAATACATTAATAGGGTTAAGTAATTACACCTGAAAGATTTAAATAGACTTTATACGTGTTAGATAAGGTAAAAACCTTACCTGAGCCTGGACAAATGACTGTTCTTAATCCAACACCTGCTTTATTAGTTTGAATTGGATATCCTGTAATATCGTCAAAATATTCATGATCTATGCAGGAAATATTTTGGTTAGGATGGTCTTCAACAGTTGGGTCATAAAGTATGAAAGTACTCATACGAGCTGAGGCCGGACTTATAGAAGTATTATTAGTTCTTCCTTCCAACCTATCAAAGAAAGAGAGCCCATGAGGATCAACAATGTAGTAAGATCTTGGCCCCCATATAGTTGAATTTTGACCTATAAGGCACTCTTTAAGATAAGAAGGATTACCTGTTGAATCTATACTATCATGGAAATGATAATCTTTGGATAGGGGACTATAATTAGGATAATGATATATGACACTGGTGTTTCTTGCTTTAGTATTTATCCAAATATAAGGATCTTCCAGACCCTCAATTGAAACATAAACATTTTGGTCAGGAGTGGTGAACTGGGATACCTGTTTGTTTTGAGTAACAACTACAGGTACGCCTTTTACTGTAATATTGAATCCAAATGGATCACTTTGAGTAACATTTACAAATCCAGGGCTAGTGGGAGTTGAGTTTTGGAATATGTTAATAGAATTGTTGCCATTGGGATCAACGGCAACCCCATTAATAGTAATGTTCCTTCCGGTCTGTGTTTCTAAAACCCGACAAGTATTGGTTAAGTTATTGTTGAGTAGAGTTATGGTATTGTTTTCAATATATCCCCTACTATCTGGCAGCCACGGATTATTACCTATAGTTAATTGGAATCTATTAATAACAGTAGAAGTAGCAGTAAATGCCGAGTTTCTTCCAGCATCACGTGTATCCTCCTGTATTGCTTTAACTAGAGTGATCCCCACATTGGATGTTACATCACCTCCAATAGCAAGAGCAGATAAGGAATTAATTTCATTAACAATATCACCGTAGGAAACAGCGAATATTATTACCGGCACCATTAGTAAAAGTGCCAGTGGAGTGAATGTATATCCTTTATCGTCCATGATAACATCTTCCTATTGTTTCCAAAGTTCCAGTCTTACAGGGGTGGCAGTTGGCACATCACCAGAGTACATAACTTCATATTTAAATTTATTAATCATGTCTTGAGTAACCGTAATATGTGTATCTCTCAAATCTTGTTGCAGGCTCTGATTTGCAGAGTATTTAGCAGCATCAGGTGTAGTTCCATATCCCAAAGACCACGAATTCTGCAGGAAATGGGGATAAATAACACCAATCCGAGTACCTGAAAATATTTCTGGATCTGCATAATTTGTATAAGCCTGTGGATCACCAGTACCAGGATAATCACCGGATTCATAACCCAAAGAAGGAGTTACAGTAACAGTAAGATTATATTGTCCAGGCTTAAGGATAGGAGTACCATTAGCATCAACACCACTAGTTATTATGTGAGTAGATTGATTAAACCAATCAATCATTCCCAAATTTATATAATTAAGACCAGAACCACTGTATATCAATGTACTGGCTGTTTTGTTTGATAACTTTACATCAACTTTACGGGTATCTAACCCCACACCCTGGAATAAAAAGGCACTATCTGCATCCTGTTTAATAGTGAAATTTTGTGTTTGAGTATACGTTTTTGTTCCTGATGTGGCGGTACGGTTCTGGTAACTGTTAAAGGTCACCGTATCCCAACCAATACTTAGAGGAGTATAAGTGGTAACAGCATAACAATTGGTTAATCCTACTAAATCATAGTCCTGACTTTCTGCCATATCATAAAGAATAACTCTTACAGTGTTATGGCCCGTGGAGAGATACTGTTTAGATGGATTGTAAGAGTCCTGCAATGCAATAGTACCCGGAAGGTTTCCATAACCATTAGCACCATCTTGGCTGGTAGTATAACCTGTCCCAAAAGAGGTGAAAACAGTTTGCCATGTTCCTCCATCCCTTTTAACCTGAACAATTGCCCCATCACAACCCCCATAACCATTTATCACCACATATGAATCCAAAATATTGTTTCCAGGTGGCACGTAAACATCAGATTCTGTAGCCACACATGAAGCATCATTAATACCAGTCATACCAGTCATTGCAAATGGAATATTATCACCCATTCCCGGGAAAACTGTGTTAAAGTCACTGCCCTGTAAAGTACCCCATGATGTGGTTCTTCCAGTATAATGTGTTGTGGAACCTGTGTTTAATGAGTAGTTAATACAATCACCATATCTTGAAGGGCTGCCCACGCCCGCAATATCATCAAAGTAGGACGTGGTTGTAATAACACCCTCCGGAACTTTAAAGTTGGTGGTGTAATTGGCTATGATAGAAAACCAAGGCATATCAGAGTACGCATTGGTTGACTCATATGAAGCGTTATAATATCTAAGGAAAAAGTTATTGGTGCCTGTATTCAACTCTGTATTTAAAATGTTTCCCATGTAATTGTAGACCTTACCATTACCACCCGAACGTGTATATAAATAAGTGAAACTACTATTTTGAACAAAATGGTAAAAATTATTATTTATAGTTAAATTAGTTGAATAAGCACGCTCAGAACCACCCGAAACATCTGAATCATTCATAGCACCTACTAAAAATTTAGCACTGTTAATGGTTCCAGTAGATGGTATATTAAATTGTATGTTCTGGGAGGTCTGTGCAGGAGTATTACTACCTGAAGCAGGGCTATTTGTACCTCCCCAAAAGTTATGGTTTTGTAATGTACCATATCCAGTACCCTTTCCAACATATTGCCATGGAGCAAAATGTGCTGCTAAATAATTGTGGAAGTTCCAAACTGTAGTAATAGTGGTTTGGTTCACATCATTGAATTTAACTTCTTCTAGCTTATAATAAGCTCGTGCTTTCCAACCTTCTTCAGGTAAAGAATATACTTTTACTCGTGTTACAACATCAGATCTTAATGCATGGTAACGTTGATCCGAATCGTTTTCTACTACATTCGAACCCATAGTTAGTTTATATGCAATCCCTTCATTGGCTGGGATAAGACTATTGAGGCTCTGAAGGAGGAGACCATTAGCTTCTTCAGTCCTATTAGCAGCATATAATGTTTGAACGTAGTCAAATGTCCCGTTTTCTTCCATCGCTGCCAGGGCACTGTCAGCCAGCATCTCAAGGTGCTGGTGCTCTTGACCCTGATAAATGGGAAGAAGAGCATAAACTAATATTGAAGCTGTGATAACGATTACAACTACTAAAGCCAGTGTTGCATCAGCTGTAAATATAAAACCTTTATCATCCATAAGAATCACGTGGGCCATACATATAATACAAATCTAAAGTTCCTAGTAGGAACTGTTTGACTATTAATGTCTGATGCATTAAGATTTTTCGGAGTTTGAACAATAAAAAAGTCCATAGAACTTCCAAAAGTCCCGGTAGCATTCAAGATTACTGAATTATTATAAAAGGTATTTGGACTGGAAGGATTAACATTCAAATAAGAGGAATTTATTTTATAAGAATTGCTAGAATTCAATGAATTCAATGTTATTGTTGGAAAACTATTTATAACTACTGAAACACTATTAAATCCTGAGTTTTTAATAAATATATAATAATCATAAGTTTGATTGTATTTATAACTAGTCAAAAAATTAGGTGGTTGATACTGCCGGGAAGCTCCCGTGTATCTAATTTCTCCTTCTAAAGAAGAAACAATCTCAAATTGAGAACATCGAGCAATTCTCTCAACTCTAACAATATCTGTAGCATTGGAAGGTAAACCCGTAGAACTACTGGTTACAGTTTTTATAGGCAAATTACCATCGACAGTTGTAACATTTAAATAAAATGAATTATTACCAACAAGGGCTTGGAGATGTGAACTGTTCAGAGCACCTAATTTAGTGGGCGATAAAAGACTTTCAGAAGGAGTACCAGTTGCAGTGTTATATTTTGCTAATCCCACAACACTAGGATTACCTGTTGTTTCCCAATCAACTGGTGTTCCTGAAGTTCTAAGGAGAGTGTTCATAGTATCTGCAGCAACTCTCTCAGTTGAACCTCTGAAGATAGTATCTTCCATCTGGTACATGATATTACCCATATCTGCAGCTACAATCCCTAAAATAATAGTTAATGGAATTAATGCAAGTAAAATATCAAGAGAAAGAGCAAACCCCCTTGAATCTATGTCTATTTTCAACTTTTGTCTCTCCATTAAATATGTTAATATTAAACGTAAAGTTTTATGTCTTTAATAGGTTAATATATTTTTGGCTATGTATGGTGTTATAATCAAGTGCAATATTTTTAGAAGTTTTTGAAATCGGCAATTAGAATACACTCCTAAAGTCATCACCAAACCAATTAAAGTCCTAACTCAAATACATATTCAGTGCAATTTCTAACAAAAATTTAAATTATCCAAAATATATAATAATAAGATTAAAGATAAAATAATATATAAAAATTAAAATGATGGAAAAACGATTAATATGGATGTTAAAGGGCAGTTATCAGTGGAATATATTCTTTTCTTGGGATTTATACTGATGATTATCCTTATTGTAGCAACCTTGGTTGGTGATCAGTCTGAAAAAAATGCTGTTGTAGATACCATACGATTAGGGGCAACTAATGCTACCACAAACATTGTTATAAGCTCTAACAACATACCCATTAGGGTTACTGAAGTTGCAATCAGTGGATCCAATCCAATTAATATTACAATCCAATTATCCAGATCAGTTACCAACCCTCAAAAAGTTCAAATACTAGGAAATGTTAACAGCTCCTTAGTTTCACAAGGTTATAGTCCTAATTATAATGGTGTAGACACCAATATATTCCTAAACACCACTAAACATAATTACAGCATCAGTGTAAGTCCATAAAAACTTTAAAAAAATTGGATATCAGTTAATTGATCATCCAAAAAATGATGTAACAGGTTAGATAAATTTTTGGGGAAATCACAAATGGAAAAAGACGTGAACATCAACAAACCCGAAGGCTCAAAACCCAAAAAGAAGAGGAATATTAACAAATGGGGAATTTATATCAGCATTTGTTTCATACTGATTGGATTTATATGGTATGGTGTTAACATGGGATTAATACCCATCTCAGTTCTTCAGGAACAGGCAGGACCTATAATTTTAGTTATTATAGGATTATTAATACTAATTAAATCCTTTTAAAAAAAATATTAATTTTTTTATTTTATGAATTAATCAAAAAAAGAACACATTTTAAAGTACTTTGAGTTATAACCTATTTAATTGTATTAATTTAGTATTTATGAATATATGGAGGATATGAAATGAAAGAACTGCTAGAAATGTTATCAAACGCCTCGGGAGTTTCCGGGTTTGAAGATGAAATCCGTGACCTAATGATGAACCAACTTGAGGGACATGTAGATGAAATGTATGTTGATAATTTAGGAAACCTCATAGCTATCAAAAAAGGTAAAAGTGAAGGGAAAAAGGTGATGTTAGCTGCCCATATGGATGAAATAGGTTTGATAGTTAGATACATCGATGAAAAAGGATTTATTAAGTTCTCTAAACTTGGCGGAATCAATGATCAGATGCTTCTTAACCATCAGGTTTATATTGAGACTTCCCATGGAAAAGTTCTGGGAGTAATTGGTTCAAAACCACCACATCGAATGAAACAGGCAGAAAAAAAGAAAGTTATTGAATATGAAAATATGTTCATTGATATTGGTGCAGCCAGTAAAGAAGAAGCAGAAGAACGAGTGAGTGTTGGAGATCCAATTATTATTAAATCGGATTTCGCTGAATTAAATAACGATCTGATAATGGGAAAAGCAATGGACAACAGGGTAGGTTGTGCCATTCTTCTTGAGGTTATGAAGAGATCTCGTACAGATGCAACAATATATGGAGTGGGCACAGTTCAGGAAGAAGTGGGTCTAAAAGGTGCCAAAACCTCTGCTTATAGCATCAACCCAGACATGGCACTGGCGCTTGATGTTACCATATCGGGAGATCATCCCGGTATAAAAGAGGAAGAAGCACCTGCCAAGGCCGGTGCTGGACCCTGCATAATATTAACTGATGCCAGCGGTCGTGGACTTATCACTCACCCCCAGGTTAAGGAACTTTTAATAAGCGTTGCCTTGGAAGAAAATATACCTCACCAAGTTGAAGTTAGTGAAGGTGGAACAACCGATGCAACTGCCATCCACCTCACCAGAGCGGGAATTCCTACAGGAGTTATTTCACCGCCTTCCAGATACATTCACACTCCAGTGAGTGTGGTGAATGTTCAGGATGTTGAAAATGCAGTTAAATTGATTTTAGCTGTGCTTAAAAAGTTGTGATAACAGTTTTTTAAATTTTTTCATTTATTTCTTTTAGTTATTTCACAATGTAAGATCATCTTTCAAGTTTTATGATCCAACAAATAATACCCTGATTGGAAAAACCGATGTTGACCCTTTTATGTGTTGATGTTTTTGTGGTATGGGAATGTTAACAATTCTTCCAGGGTCCAGATATGGTCTGTGATCCCTACGGACATCATAGGTGTTCTTTTTTGATATTTTCTCCATACTTTACCTTTTAGATGTGTTTTGCAAGGTTTTTTCAGGGAATCGTGTGTTCGTATGAAGTTATGGTCTGCCATTTGTAGTGTGGCGTGGTGTTGGAGCCATTCGTCTTTTTTGGAATATCCTAATGTTTTTCTTGTTAATCTATTGTTATCTTGCCTTAAAGTCAAATTTTCTCGTTCTATGTAAGAAGTAGAGATGAAACTAGAGTCAATATCTTCTTCCATGCCATATATAATGCGTTTTTCAATATTAACCACGTTTCCTCCTTCTCGCTCCTTCACTACTTGGGCATATTTTAACTTCCGTAACGGTATTTGTTTCGGTTTTCGTGGACGTCCTTGTTTACCTGTCCGTGGAAACTCCTTTGTATAGCTGTATCTGTCCAATAGTGCTTGTGCGTAGTATTTTCTTCCGTCTGTGACAAATAAAGGTAATTGTTCTTCGTTTATTCGATCACAGGTTTGTTTAACAATCTCATCAGCCGCATCTTGAGTCATGGCGCCTGCGTAGGCTGCTAAGATTAGCCTGTGTTCGGGTGCGAAGCTTAGCCAGATCCATCTTTCGTCTTCTGATTCATGCTCCATTTTCGGAACTGTTTTTTTTTAACAAAAGTCCATAACTCATCTAACTCCACTTTATCAACTTTTATATCTTTCATAAGGACTTTGTTTATTTCTTCACTGTGTTCAGAAGCTATGCGCAGCCATCTGCGCACAGTATCCAGTTTAACACCTAAAACTTCTGCTGTTCCCCGTAAACTCATGCCTTTTAAAATCATTTTCAAAGCCAAAAAAACTGTTTCTTCATTTGTTCTTAAATCGTGTAATATTGTGTTTGAATGTGAAGTGAAACTTTTAGAGCATGTTCGACAAATAAATTTGTGAACAGGACCATTTTTTGTCTGGTAAGTTCCATTACCCACAATATTACCGTTTTCAGTTTTCCCATAATCTGCACAGCTCTTGTTAGGACAAGCTACATCCACAAAACCAGTTTTAGGACCACGAACACCCATAAAAACACATCTCCTTAAGTACAAATATGGTCCTAACTACTATATAAAACTTCAGTATTTTGAAGGGTCATATACCGAAAAACCAACCGCTTAATCAAGACGATCCCATCATTATTAGGCATGCCACCACGTTCTGTTCGATTATTATACATTTACCAATGATTGACGAAAAATCCCCCAGTCAATCAAAAAGTTCAATCTCAACAACATATCACTCCACCACTGCACATGCGCATACTTCTTATTCAAGAATAATAATCAAACGATTCTATTATATCATTGTGAACCCAATAAATATGACTATCACAAACTTAATATAAACTCACCAAACAAAAAATAACACAACATAATAACATTAAAATCAAAAAAGTTTATAGAAATTCTTTAATAATAGCGAAAATTAATATTATATCAATAAGATACAAAAAAATAATTAAATAATAAACAATAGGAGCATTTTATGAAAAAACTCTTTATCTTACTCATCATAATTGTTTTGATTTTGATGTTAGTCGTATCAATTATTAAATTAACCAGTTCGAATCCCACAAACAATTCAAGTGAACAAGTGCAGAGTACAGGGGAAAACCAAGCCCAACCCTCATCAGATAATAATAGTAATAGCGAAGAGAATTCTAGTAAAAGTCCAAGTATCTTTGACTCCATTTCTAATTTAGGTGGTGGAAACAATAAACATTCTAAAGATTCTTAAATTGTGAAAAATTTTAATATCAAATTACATATACTAATATTATATTCAAAACTTTTTTAACAACTTTTTATTAATATTTAACTAATTGTCATCTCATTTTTTTTGGTTGCCGTTTTCCACTCCAGAGACAATATCAATACCATTAGCATTGATCTCATAAGTCATAAACTGAGTGGGTGTTTTGGTGCTCCTCATTTTAACCACATCCATCACCCTCTCTCGGCGGCCAGTGTAAGGATTTTCTCGTTTCATGAGTTTTATGGCACCATAAACAGAGAATAAGGCAATTTCGTTGAATTCTCTGGAGGTTGCGCTATCCAGGATGATAAGTGCGGTTATGTCACGCTCTTTCAATTCATAGACCAGCAGATCAAAACGATCACGGAATTCATAGGGGGTGAGTTTAGCAGTATAACTACCAATATTGTCAATTATTACTGTTTGGGTGTCTTCGGGCAGGTCTTTTAAGAATTTAGAGAAATTACCTTTCATGGCACCTACATCGATGCTGATCTCAGCCTCGGTCACCCTGGCCCGGATACCAGCTAATTCAATGAAACGTAAAAGGCCACTGTCAGTAGCAGATTGAATATCCCATCCGAATGTTTCTCCCTGGGTGAAAAGATCCTTTGAATCCTCTTCTGTGGTGATGTAAACCGTTTTATTGTTCTGTTGACAGCTGGTAAGGGCAAACTGTAAACCAAATATGGTTTTACCTGAACCAGCATCTCCAGTGATGAGTATTGTTTTCCCACGGGGAAGTCCACCTGTAAACTGGTCAATTCCATTTATTCCTGTTTTGATTCGTTCCAAAGATTAAACCCCCATTAATAATATAATATGATTTTTTCAAGTTAAATACTATTTATTCCATGAAATTATAAATTCAAAGGAGCATTTATTATCATCATCAAGCAGGCACTGGCTCTGTTCCACGTGTCCATGGAGAGATGTCCAGGTGAAGCTACGTATAACAATGGCCCGGCAAATTAAGCAGAAAATTGGACTAACATTTTCTTCATTGGTCCAGGGACAGTTATGGAAATTCAGATAACTTTTTCTATTCTCAATGTCAGTGTCAGTGACAATACCCATATTAGACATGAATTCACTGATCCAGGACAAATAACAGTGGAACAAGATTTTCTGATCAGTTTGAGAATCATTGCATCTGTTAAGACATGTATCCATCTCCTCAACAAAGAGGGGCTTCATGTTCTTCTCAAATCGATCCGCAAAACTACGGGCAATGTTATTCCTGATCTGTGGTGGGATGTTAGATGCAAATACTGGCAGGGCACTGACCATGAAACTGGAAAGTTCTCCCCTGGCTTTATCCTTCAATAATTCTTCTCTTTCCTTTGCTTCCCTTCGACGCTGAGTTACATCACGGAAGACTAAGGCCACACCAATTATGCCACCATTTTCATCCTTGATGGGAGCACTGCTATCATCAATAGGTATCTGTTCGCCTTTTTTATTGATCAAAAGTACTTGTGGTGGTAGATCAATTATGGCATCATTTTCAACTACCTTCACCACAGGATCATCAACTGGTTTACCAGTTTCCTCATGAATGATCTTAAATATATCATTTAATGGTTGTCCAATGGCTTCAGCATGGCTCCAACCAGTCAATTGACTAGCCACCGGGTTCATGAATTTAAGTTTGCCATTTTTATCAGTGGCTATAACTGCATCTCCAATACTTTCCAAAGTAGTGGATAACCATTTTTCGCTCTCTTTGAGTTTACTTTCCATTTGATGTTTGTAGAGGGCTACTTCCACTGCACTGTGTAGTTCCCTGTCTTCAAAAGGTTTGATTATGTAACCAAATGGTTCTGTGATTTTAGCTCTTTTTAAGGTTCTTTCATCAGAATAAGCGGTTAGATATACCACTGGAATGTCATAGATATCCCTTACCTTCTGTGCTGCCTCAATACCATCCATTTCACCCTTGAGAACAATGTCCATCAGCACCAAATCAGGCCGATTACTGGCCACGTGTTCCAATGCTTCCTCTCCAGAAGGTGTTATAGCGGTAACTTCATACCCTAAACCTTCAGCCCGGTGTTTGATATCCATGGCCACAATACTTTCATCTTCAACAATCAGGATTTTAACTTCAGACATGCCATTCCCCATTCACAGATAAATACAGTATATCATTATCTATCATTATCTTTTGATTTGAACCATATAAGATTTATTATTGGTTTACTAGTTAATCACATTATAAATGTTCAATTCCGGGCATTATGAAGATAAGCATGTATTTCCATGGCCAAATTATTATTTATACCTTTAACTTCAGATATTTCATCAATACTGGCATTTTTTACAGATTCAAAATCACCAAAATGCTTTAACAGGTTCATTTTACGTTTGGGACCGATACCCGGAATCTCATCCAGGGGAGAACTTTTAAGATTTTTGTCTCTGAGATTTTTATGATATTTTACTGCAAAACGATGGGCTTCATCACGAACCCGCTGCAAAATGTGTAATGCTGGAGAGTTAGGGGGTAATATGAGTGGAATGGCAACTTCAGGTATGAAAACTTGTTCAAACTCTTTGGCCAAACCTATGATACCTGTTTTTACACCCAGTGAATCTAAAACATCAATGGCAACATTTAACTGACCCCGACCACCATCAACCACTACCAGATCTGGTGGTTTTTCATCCTTACTTACCAGTTTTTCGTATCGTCTTGTTAACACTTCTCTCATCATACCATAATCATCAGGCCCTGGTGTTTCCAGTTTATATTTTCTGTAATTAGTTTTTGATGGTTTACCCTCTTCAAAAACTACCATTGAGGCTACAGCCATTTGCCCGGAAAGGTTGGATATGTCAAAGGCTTCTATGCGTCGAGGAATTTTGGGTATTTTAAGGTAGGTTTTCAGATCAAGCAATGCCCCCCTGGCCTGTTTATGATGGTTTAAAATTATACTAGCATTTTTAGTTACCATTTGAACCAGACGGTGCTCTAATCCTTCATCAGGCACCCTTAATGACACTGCAAAATCATTATCACCACTATTTGGAATGTCATTGTTCATCGACGTATTTGTATCCATTTCTACCCTATTTTCACCATTCCTGTTTTTCCCATTAATAACATTAATTTCAGGATCGGGACTATGAGAGTTATTTAAACTTCTAGGGATAAGAGAGTTACCTAAACCTCCAGATTTATGGGAGTTATCTAAATCTCCAGGACTAAGAGAGCTATCTAAACCCCCAATATCATCGGCAATGATTTTGTCAGACAGCCATTTTTCAATAAGTTCCTTATCCTCAATCATAACTGGTAGGAGAATTTCTGAAGGTACCTGGCGGGGGCCAGAATAGTACTGTTTGATAAATGCTGCTAAAATTTCTTGGGATGTGTTTTCATGGGCTCCTTCCATTAGGAAGTCCTCTTTTCCCATGATTTTGCCATTCATCACCCTGAAAACAACCACTACTACGACTTCTCCATCATTAGATGATGCTATAACATCCTGGTCCAGGCTACGGTTGAATTCCATCTTCTGTTTCTCCATAACCTCCCCTAGAGAGAATAATTGATCCCGTATAACCCCTGCTTTTTCATAGTTATGAGTACCTGCTGCCTGTTCCATTTCTTTCTGGAGGAGGTCCATAACCTCTTTTTGCCGGCCCTCCAGGAATAATTTAACCTTTTCCACGTTTTCATTATAGTCTTCTTTGGTAACCTGCCCGTTGCAGGGTGCAGGGCAAAGATCAATCTGATAGTTCAGGCAGGGCCCATCCATACGTTTACAATCCCTGAGCTGGAATACTGGTTTTAGGAGTTTTAAAAGACTCCGGACTGATGTGACATCGGTAAATGGCCCGTAGTAATGAGAACCATCCTCCCTGATATTACGGGTGATGAGTAAACGGGGATAGTCCTCCGAGGTTATCTGCAAATAGGGATAACGTTTATCATCCTTGAGGCGTATGTTGTAACGGGGTAAATGTTTCTTAATCAGGTTAGATTCTAGAATAAGAGCTTCTTTTTCTGTATCTGTCACCATATAATCCATATGGTGGAAGTGACTCATTAAAACCCGGGTTTTGGGATCTTCCAGTTCTTCTTTAAAGTAACTTTTAACCCTTTTTTTAAGAGATTTTGCCTTTCCCACGTACAAAATCTCATCATTAACATCTTTCAGGAGATATACACCTGGTTTTTCAGGTAAATCATTGGGGTTGCTAATTGTAGCTGACAAAACAAATCCTCTTTAATAATCTTCTTAATCTTAAAAAAATTTGATTCAATAAACAATATGGTAACTAAAAAATATTCATATTATACAATTATGATTTACGAACAGTTCGCTGATCAGTGACTTATATATAACATTGTTGGGAAAAGATAGTATAATAATGTATGGCAAATAATATAATCTATTTTTAGATTTGAGATTAATTAATATTTTGTTTTTCACATGAGAGGATTGATAAATGAGAAAATTTGAACTTGTATCAAATTATAAGGCATTAGGCGATCAGCCCAAGGCTATTAAATCTTTATCTGATGGAATAAACAGGGGAATGAATCATCAGACCCTTCTAGGAGTTACTGGTTCTGGTAAGACTTTCACCATGGCCAATGTAATCAAAGAAGTGCAAAAACCTACCCTGGTAATATCTCACAATAAAACACTGGCTGCTCAACTCTACGAGGAGTTCAAAGAACTGTTCCCCAACAACGCAGTGGAATACTTTGTCAGTTACTATGATTACTACCAGCCTGAGGCCTATGTGCCCCAAAGCGATACGTACATAGATAAAGAGTCATCAATCAATGAAGAAATTGATATGATGCGGCACAGTACCACCCAATCTCTCCTTAGCCGGGATGATGTAATCGTGGTCTCCAGTGTATCCTGTATCTATGGTATTGGTGCACCAGAAGACTACGGAAACCTGGTACTCCAGCTGGAAATGGGTCAGCAGATAGGAAGGGAAGAAATAATCTCGAAACTGGTTGAAATGCAGTACGAGCGGAATGATATTGATTTCAGCCGGGGAAAGTTCAGGGTAAGGGGAGATGTTGTGGAGATCTTCCCTGCCCAGGGAAAAACAGCAATCAGAGTGGAACTTTTTGGTGATGAAGTGGATGGCCTTTCATTCATTGACCATGTAAGAGGCAGTGTCAATCGCCAGATGGATAGAATAGTAGTTTTCCCAGCAAAACACTTTGTAACCTCACCCGAAAAAATGAACAATGCCCTGAAAAAGATTGAAGATGAACTGGAAGACAGGCTCCGCGTTTTAGAGGCAGAAAATAAATTAGTGGAAGCTCAACGTTTAGAACAGCGCACCAGATTCGATCTGGAAATGTTAAAAGAAATGGGATACTGTCAGGGAATTGAAAACTACAGCATGCATATTTCAGGACGAAAGTGGGGAGAAACTCCCTACAGTTTACTGCGTTACTTTCCTGATGATTATTTAACCATTATCGATGAATCCCACGTGACTGTGCCCCAGATCAGAGGAATGTATGCTGGTGACCGTGCACGTAAGGATGTTCTGGTTGATTATGGGTTCCGCTTGCCATCTGCCCGTGAAAATAGGCCATTGAACTTCGAAGAGTTCCAGAGTCTCCAGAACCAGGTGATCTACGTATCAGCCACCCCTGCTCAGTACGAGTTAAACCTATCAGAACAAGTGGTGGAGCAGATTATCAGACCTACTGGCCTAGTGGACCCTGAAATAATGCTTCAACCGGTCCAGGGACAGGTTGATCACCTGCTGGGTCAGATCAGGCAAAAAACTGAAAAAAATCAGAGGATCCTGGTGACCACCCTAACTAAACGCATGGCCGAAGACCTTACAGATTACTATGCACGGGCTGGTGTTAAGGTACGCTACCTCCACTCAGAGATTAGCACCCTGGAAAGAATTGACATCATCGATGACCTGCGCAGAGGAGAATTCGACTGCCTGGTAGGGGTAAACTTACTCCGGGAAGGTTTGGACCTCCCTGAAGTGGGCCTAGTAGGTATTCTGGATGCAGATAAGGAAGGATTCCTCCGCTCCCAGCCAGCACTTATCCAAACCATTGGACGGGCTGCACGTAACGTGGAGGGCCAGGTGATTATTTATGCAGATAAAATTACAGATTCGGTTCGTAATGCAGTTGATATAACCAATCACCGCCGTGAATTACAGTTGAAGTATAATAAAGATCATGACATAACTCCCAGAAGCACAGAAAGGACTTTGAAAGAGAAAACACAAGTTAAAGACGTTATTATGCGTGACGATGTGGAGAAAATGCCCAAAGATGAGCTGCGTTTATTAATTAAGGACTTGAAAGAGGAAATGAAAAAGGCAGCTACTCGCCTTGACTTTGAAGAGGCAGCCAGTATCCGGGATAAAATATTGATTCTTGAAGGAGTTTCAGACTGATGAATAATAAGAAAGAAATTATTTTAATTAAAGGAGCCAGAGAGCACAATCTCAAAAACATTGACCTGGAGATTCCCAGGGACAAGTTCGTGGTAATCACAGGATTAAGTGGTTCTGGAAAATCTTCCCTGGCATTTGACACCATCTACGCCGAAGGACAAAGACGTTATGTGGAATCCCTTTCCGCCTATGCCCGGCAGTTTTTAGGGCAGATGAAGAAGCCAGAAGTGGATTACATAGAGGGATTGTCCCCTGCAATATCCATTGACCAAAAAACCACCCGTATGAACCCCCGTTCCACAGTGGGAACTGTTACCGAAATATATGATTACTTGAGACTTTTATTTGCACGTATCGGGACTCCACACTGTCACCAGTGCGGCCAACCCATCAGCCAGCAGACCTCCGGCCAGATAGTTGACCACATCCTGCAAAAAGAGGAAGGCACCAAGATACAGATACTTTCACCCCTGGTAAGGGACCGGAAGGGTGAACACCAGAAAATCTTTGAAGACCTGCGCCGCAAGGGATTTGTAAGGGTGCGAGTTGATGGAGAAGTTCACAGTTTGGATGATGATTTCCAGCTGGAAAAAAACTTCAAACACAGTATAGAGGTAGTGGTAGATAGGCTGGTTATACGCTACGATCGTGATTTTGAAAGTAGACTGGCAGATTCTGTGGAAACTGCCCTGGAACTGGGTGAAGGTCTTCTAATTACAGTTTACGGTACTGGTAAAAACACCACTGAGAAAATATACAGCGAACACTTTGCCTGTACTGACTGTGGAATTAACTTTGAGGAGATCAGTCCTAGAATGTTCTCCTTCAACAACCCCCACGGAGCCTGCCCTGAATGTAATGGACTGGGAAGTAAACTGGAAATCGATGCCGATCTGGTGGTACCAGACCCTGCATTGTCCTTAAATGAGGGGGCTATTCTACCGTGGAGTAAATCCAAACACCGTGACAACTACTACGGGCAGATGTTAAAGGCAGTGGCTTATCATTACGGTTTCAGCATGGATACACCATTCCAGGATCTAGCCCAGAATTATCAGGATATCATCCTCTATGGCTCACCAGATAAGATCGAATTCGAGTTCCAGAGAAAAAACCGCCTACACCGTGTTCACCGCTACTTTGAGGGAGTGGTAAAACGGATGGAACGCATCTTCATGGAAACCAAGTCCAACTACATGCGCAGTTACATGGGCCACTTTATGAGTGATCGTAAATGTCCCGCCTGTAATGGAACCCGCCTGAGGCCTGAAAGCCGTAGTGTGACCGTGGGAGATAAATCCATCACCCAGGTAGTGGAGATGCCCATTAAAAATTCATATGATTTCTTTGAATCACTGAAGTTATCTGAAAGGGAAGAGTTCATTGGACATGAAGTCTTGAAGGAAATAAAAGAACGATTAAAGTTTTTAAAGGATGTTGGACTGGATTACATCACCCTGGCCAGATCTTCAGGTAGTTTATCCGGTGGAGAAGCACAAAGAATACGCCTGGCCACACAAATAGGCTCAGGACTGGTGGGTGTACTGTACATTCTGGATGAGCCCAGCATTGGCCTGCACCAGCGGGACAACCATAGGCTCATTGAAACCCTTAAAAAATTGAGGGATATTGGAAACACCCTCATTGTAGTGGAACACGATGAAGACACCATACTACACGCAGATTACGTGGTGGATATTGGTCCAGGAGCCGGAGAACACGGTGGCTGGATCACCGCCACTGGAACTCCCCAGGAAATAATGGAAAACCCAGACTCCATAACCGGCCATTACCTCTCCAGGTTGGAAACCATACCCATACCATCAAAACGTACCCCACCTAATGGTAACTATCTAACTGTTAATGGTGCCAGGGAACATAACCTGCAGAATATCAACGTAGAATTTCCCATGGGTGTTTTTACATGTATTACTGGGGTTTCAGGATCCGGTAAAAGTACCCTGATTAACGATGTATTATACAAGGGACTTTACGGAACACTTAACCATAAACACATGAATCCGGGTAAGCATGATTCCATTACTGGCATAGAACATGTGAACAAGGTAATTATAATTGACCAATCCCCTATTGGCCGTACTCCGCGTTCCAACCCTGCCACCTACACCGGGGTGTTCACTTACATCAGGGAGATATTCGCCCAGACACCCACCGCCAAGAAAAGGGGTTACAAACCAGGAAGGTTCAGTTTCAATGTTAAAGGTGGAAGATGTGAGGCCTGTACCGGTGATGGTATCATAAAAATAGAAATGCACTTTTTAGCAGATGTTTATGTTCCATGTGAGGTTTGTAAAGGTAAAAGGTACAATAAGGAAACCCTTGAAGTTCGTTATAAGGGTAAAAATATCTCAGAAGTTCTGGACATGACTGTTGAGGAAGCACTGGAGTTCTTTGAGAATATTCCCCGTATCAAGAAGAAACTGCAGACCCTGGATGATGTGGGTTTAAGTTACATTAAACTGGGACAACCCGCCACCACCCTATCAGGAGGAGAGGCCCAGAGGGTGAAGCTGGCCAAGGAATTGAGCCGTCAAAGTACCGGCCGCACCCTGTACATACTGGATGAGCCCACCACTGGACTGCACTTTGCCGACATCCGGAAATTACTGGAAGTATTGGGAAGGCTGCGTGATGGTGGAAACACGGTAATAGTCATTGAGCATAATCTGGATGTTATAAAAACCGCAGATCATATCATCGACCTGGGACCAGAAGGTGGAGATGGTGGGGGAATGGTGGTTGCCCAGGGAACACCGGAAGAAATCGCTGCCAGTGGATCGTACACTGGAGAATTTTTAAAAGAAGTTTTAGGTAATGTGGAAAATATGAACAAGAAAAAAGAACCATTAAGTCAAAGCATAGAGTCAGATAAAGAAATTGACAAATCCAGTACCAAAACCCGTGGTAAATAATCACTAAAGAACTACTGAGTGAGTCAATTCCCACCCCCACATTACTTATTATTCTTTACTTCCCAACCATTTTCTTTTTTTATTTTAATTTGTTTATATTATCATTAATCAATTGATTAAAGTCAAATGCTTAACCAATAAAAAGATAAGATTATAATAAATTTCATAAATACTGTTCTATAATTTTCATAAAAATAACCGTAAAATCTAATTCAAGGTTAATTATGTAAAATTTCACTATTCTAAACTTACTATTTAATTCAATTATTCCCGACTATACAATGTAAAAATTCCACTAATTCTAAACTAACTATTTTTAATTCAATTATTCCGGACAATTATTATGTAAAAATTCCACTAATTCTAAACCAATTTTTTAATTCAATTATTCCCAGATTAATTTTGTATTTCAATATTTTATTAATTCCATTCTAAAATAAGGCTATTAATCTAATCTTTTAGAACGTTAATCAAATTATTGTGATAGTTATCCCCAAGTTGGGTGGAATATTTATAAAGTTGTGAATAGAGGGGTAAATTACAAGTATAATAATGAACATAAATCATTTAATAATTTAATAAAAAAAGGAGGTAAAATAATGGTCTTTAACCCGGTGTTAATCTCATTTATATATGCCCTAGAACCTGTTTACAACGTTTTGAATGTCCCTCCAAATGAAGATTACTTCCTTTTATTAATGCTTATTATTGTAGTGGTACTAGTGGCTATTCTCGCCGAAAGGATTGAAAAGGTAAGAAAACTCAATGAACTAAACCAGAAATTAAAGGTTCAAACTGATAAACTGGAAGATGCCAACCAGGAATTGGAGGCATTTGCATATTCAGTATCACATGACTTGAGAGTTCCATTAAGGGCAATTGATGGTTTTTCACGGATACTGGTGGAGGATTATGAGGATAAACTGGATGAAGAGGGAATAAGGCTCCTGAACATTGTAAGAGATAATACCTCTAAAATGGGACACCTTATTGATGACATCCTTCTCTTATCCAGAGCCAGCCGTCAGGAGATGAAATTCAATGAACTGGACATGGCAGCCCTGGCAAAGAGTGTTTATAATGAATTCCAGACAGATGTGGAAGGTCGAAACATTCAATTCTCTGTGGGCAATCTCCCCCCTGCATACGCCGACAGAGCCATGCTGGGCCAGGTGTTTCAAAACCTCATTGGTAATTCCATCAAATTCACACGCAACCAGGACCCTGCTATAATTGAGGTGGGCAGTGAAATAGATGAAGAAGAAATCATTTACTACGTCAAGGACAATGGAGCCGGTTTTGATATGAAATACATTAACAAACTTTTTGGGCTCTTTCAAAGGCTGCACAGCCCTGAAGAATTTGAGGGAACTGGGGTTGGTCTTTCCATTGTTCAGAGGGTTGTAAGAAGACACGGCGGACGTGTTTGGGGTGAAGGATCCGTGGATGGTGGTGCAACCATATATTTCACCCTGCCCAAAGAAAAGCCTAAATAAAAGATGAATTATTTAGAAAAGGATTTTTAATAAGTCAAATAGAAATATTAACAATAGATTAAAGACCAATGGAAGGTGTATTAATGGATTTTGAAGAGGCTGATATTTTACTGGTGGAAGATAATCCCACCGATGCCGAACTTACCATGAGGGCACTTAAACGGAGAAATCTGGCCAATCAAGTAGTTTGGGTGAAAGATGGAGCAGAAGCTCTGGAATTCATATTTGCCACAGGACAGTTTGCCCATAGAGATGTTGAAAATTTTCCCAAGCTCATATTATTGGATTTGAGAATGCCTAAAGTGGATGGGCTGGAAGTTTTACAGAAAATCAAAGCGGATGAACGGACTAACCGTATACCAGTGGTTGTTTTAACTTCATCCCAGGAAGACCGGGATATAGTGGAAAGTTACAAGTTAGGGGTAAATAGCTACGTCAGTAAACCAGTGGAATTTGATGATTTCATCGAAGCAGTATCCACCCTAGGATTTTACTGGATGCTCATTAACAATCCCCCTAATTCATTAGAATAAATACTCCGATAGTGCATAAGAAGATTAAAATATCTTAGTACACTTATCCGGGGATATGTGCTCGGATAATAGTTCGAAACCCTTTTTCAGGGAAATAAAAAGTTATTATAACCAAAAAACCCCCAACAGGGCCTAAATCTCTAGTGATTTTATGGAAGAAGAAATTAAAGTTCTGATCCTGGAAGACGTTCCTTTAGACGCGGAATTAATAGAACGGGAACTTAGAAAAGAAGGTTTCGATTTTGTTAGCCATCGTGTTGAGCGTGAAGATGAATACGTGAAGGAAGTGGAAAAATGGCAACCCAACATTATACTGGCAGATCATTCCCTACCACAATTTGATGGTGTCTCTGCACTTCACATAGCTCAAGAGAAATCATCCCACATACCATTTATTTTCGTCAGTGGAAAAATAGGGGAAGAATTTGCAGTGGAAATGTTGAAAAAAGGAGCTACAGATTACGTACTCAAACATAACCTTTCTAAATTAGGATATGCTGTTCGAAGAGCTCTGAAAGAAGCACAAGAACACTTGGAAAAGAATAAAGCACAGGAAGCTCTCCTGGAAAGTGAAAAAAAATACCGGGCCCTGTTTGAAAAAACTACCAACCCCATCCTAGTTTTTAATGATGAGGGTGTTTTTATAAATTTTAACCAGGCTGCAGTGGATTTCCTGGAAACAGAACCCACCCAACTCCTTAAACATAAAATTTATCAATTCATTGCTCCCGAATCAGAACCAGTTGATATAAAAGACTGGTCCACTGGAGAAATAGTAGAATTACCTCTTAAAATTAATGATGAACTTAAGATACTGGAATTAACCATCACCCCTGTAAAACTGGGTAACAGTAACATTATCTTCGGTACAGGAAGGGATCTCACCAAACAGAAGCAGATGGAAAATGCTTTAAAAGAGAGTGAGGAAAAATATCGGCTCCTGGTTGAAAACCAGACTGACATGGTAGTAAAATTCGATCCAGAAGGAAAAGTTCTATTTGCCAGCCCATCATACTGTGAAGTTCTGGGACGTACTGAGGACAGCATTCTGGGAAGTAACTTCCTACCAATGGTACACCAGGAAGAACAGGAAAAAACTCAAAGGGCACTGGGAAAACTGCACCGTCCTCCCTATGTGGTTTTCTTAGAACACCGCATGCTGACCATGAACGGATGGCGCTGGATTGCATGGGCCGATAAGGCCATAATGGATGATGAAGGAAATTTAGAAGCATTTGTAGGTGTGGGGCGTGACATAACTGAACGTAAACTGGCTGAAGACAGGATAATGAGATCATTAAAGGAAAAGGAATTATTACTCCGGGAAATTCACCACCGCGTGAAAAACAACCTGCAGATCATATCCACCCTTTTAAGTCTACAATCTGCTCAAATTGATGATCAACGCGTCATTGATTTATACCGGGAAAGTCAGAATCGCATACTTTCCATAGCACTGATACATGAAAATCTTTACCAATCTGATGATTTAACCAACATTAACTTTGCCAATTATGTGAAAAATCTTATTGATGACCTTTTCAACTCATATGGTGTAGATCCAGACAAAATCCAAATCAACATGCAGATAAAAGACATTATAATAAGTATTGAAACTGCAATTCCCATTGGCCTTATCATAAATGAGTTAATCTCAAACACCCTGAAACACGCTTTTCCCCAGGGGAAAGGAGAAATATATCTGGAATTATCCGCAAAAAATGGGGATAAATATCAGTTAATTGTTCGAGATAATGGTAAATCATTCCAGGATAACTTTAAATTAGATGAAACTGATACTCTAGGAATGAAATTAATCTCCAGCCTTGTAAATCAGTTAGATGGAACAATTATGCTGAATAAAGATAGCAAAGAATTTATCATTGATTTTGAGGAACTTAAATATAAGGAGCGGATCTGATGGCCAAATCCCGTATACTTGTGGTTGAAGACGAAGCAATAGTTGCAATGGGTATTAAACAAAAATTAGAAGACTTAGGTCATCAAGTAGTGGATATTGTTTTCACTGGGGAGGATGCTGTACAAACAGCACTAAATAAGCAACCAGAGCTAATTTTAATGGATATTGTCCTAAAAGGAAGTATGGATGGTATAGAAGCTGCTGCTAAAATACGTAATCAGCTGGATATCCCTGTAATCTACTTGACAGCCTATTCCGATGAGGAGGTTCTGGAAAGGGCACGTATGACCGAACCATATGGATACATAATCAAACCATTTAAAAAAAGCGAATTGAATGCTAATATAGAAATGGCCCTTTACAAACATGCCGAAGACCAAAAAAAGAGCGAAACTGTTAAAAAACAGATATTGGCAGATTTTTATGATTTCATACTCAACTCCCTGCCTACCACTGCAGATCAGTCCGAGGCCGAGATCAGAGATACACTCCTGAACATATTCGCATCACGCCTGGAAGAAGATATGAGGCCCCGTTTTGAGCTTGAACTGGGAGATATTGTTGAAGAACAGAATTTAAATGATCTGGAAAGTATCTACAATGCCTACCTTGATTGGGTTGCCAAACTCTTTGCAGATTTTGGTGTTCAAACCAAAATTGAAGCCAAAGGCCGTGTGCATCTATTTGAATTCCTTAACTGCCCCTGGATTGAAGATGCCAAGAAAAAACCTGTGTTCTGCCTTAACTGCCAGTCAATAATGCAACAAACATTTGATTGGACTGGTATGGAAGGTAATGTAGAAAAAAAAGCTACCATTGCTGATGGTTCTGATAAATGTATCTTTAAATTCAAGGTTCCATTCATGGAAAAAGAAAAATAACCCTCTGCTATTGTACTAAATGCCTAAAAATCTTTAAAATACCTAAAAATCATTTTTATAATGATTTATACTTAAAAAATGATTAAGCTATTCAAATTTAATTTTATTCTTAAATTATTTAGGTGAAGATATGGTAATTTAGGAGATGGTACGAAATGGCTAAAAATGGTTATTCCAAAGTATTCTTGACTAAAGATACCAGCCGAATATCTGGAATCAAAAAGGTACTTCACTCATTTAAACTTGATAATTTTAAAGGGAAAAACGTGGCTTTAAAAGCCAATTTCAATAGTGCAGATCCCTTCCCTGCTTCAACCCATCCTGAGACACTGAAAAGTCTAATTGATTATCTGGAAAAATCAGGAGCTGAAAGTATCACCCTTCTCGAGCGCAGTGGCATGGGAAACACCCACGATATCCTAGAAAAAAGAGGTGTGTTTAAACTTTCACGTGAAATGGACTTTGAAGTGGTGGTTCTTAATGAAAAAGAGCTTGATAGCTGGGTCAAAATTGAAAAGCATGGAACACACTGGCTGAAGGGGTTCTACCTTCCCCAAACAATATTTGATGTAGACATGATTGTGCAAACTTGTTGCCTTAAAACTCATAGTTTTGGAGGTCATTTTACCCTTTCCCTTAAAAATTCTGTGGGTCTGGTTGCCAAAAGGTTGCCGGGAAGTATTTATGACTACATGGCGGAACTTCACATCTCACCTTACCAGCGTTCAATGATCGCAGAAATAAACAATTATTATTCTGTTGACCTGATTTTGATGGACGCTATGAAAGCATTTGTTAAGGGAGGTCCTGCCACCGGAACCATGGTCGAACCGGGGCTTATTTTAGCATCTAATGACCGGGTTGCCCTTGATGCGGTGGGAGTGGCAATTCTCCGTTATTATGGGACTACAAATGAAGTTTCTAAAGGTAAAATCTTCGAATTGAGCCAGATCAACCGGGCGGTGAAACTGGGAATTGGTATTTCATCTCCCGAAGAAATCGAATTGATCCCACTGGATGATGAAAGTCAAAAATTAGCAAATAAACTGAAAACAATTCGCAAAAATTAATAAACCAATAATTTTAGGCCCATTTTTATTTTATAAATTATTAGAATTAAGTTTAGAGTTATTAATGCTTAATTATTGGTTTTTTTAATGTATAGATACAGACTTATATAAAAATAAATACTAATTATTTGTTATTCAATCGATGACTATAAATAAAGATATGGATTTTTTAAGATGGGGATTATTTTAATGAAGATTGAATAATGGATAGCCTAAAATCAACATATTCATTTATTGAAATAGATCAATATTTAATGTAAATCCATATTTCAATTAAATAAATACATTAATATTCCCTTAAACATTGAAATTGTTATTAAACAATTATAAAGGTGATGTAATGAGCCTGATTATAACATATGTTGGAAGTAAAGGTTGCGTGATGGCCGGTGACAAACGCAGTATAGGTTTTCTGGGAGACAAACAACAGAGAGAACTATTAGAAGAAGAGATGTACACCGGTAAAATAAAAACCACCGAAGAACTCCATAAAAGAGCAAAAGAATTGGAAATAAATCTGAAAATTACTGATAATGTTGAAAAAGTGCGTAATCTGGGTGAAGTTTTGGTGGGTGAGGTGAAACTTCGAACTACTCTTGAAACCAGGCGGAAAAGGATATATGGTACTAGCAGTGGTTACCACCAGGTTGAACTTACCGGATCCGAAATAAAAAATGTCAAGAGTGGTCAAAGTTCAATCGTTATTTTTGGAAACAAAATTACCAAGGAAATTGCCAATAAACACCTTAAAAAACACTGGAAATCAAAAACAAACCTGAATGAAGTTGGTAAAATATTTAGGAAAATTATGGAAGATGTGGCACAACTTACACCTACTGTGAGCAGCCAATACGATATTTTCACTGTTCACCCCCAACTGGACCATAAACAGGCCATGGAACTTTTGAGAACCACCATGATCGAGGATGTTAAACAACTGCAGAAATGGCGTGAAGATCTTAAACAGGAAATGTTAGAAAAGTCAAGAGATATTCAAATGGCTTCAAGAATCTTAACCAAGGGTGAAGTGGGAAGGGTCCGCAAAACAGAAGGAAATGAAGTGGAAGTAATACTTTCACCCGGTGTTGAGGCATTGAATACCCGGTGGGAACTCCTTGCGGGTCCAGGAGAAACTATCACCATGAAACTGAGTGATCACACATCCCTTAACCTGGGTGATCTGGTGATAATTGAAGATGAAAATCTATGCATTAAAAAGGATAAAACAGGCCTAAGTTGTGATATCATACTCTGTAAATCGGATGAATAATAGGTATAATCCGTGATAAACCTGAACTTACTGGCAAAAAAAGAAAATACTCGCAAAAACCAGAATAAAAAGGGAAATTATGGGAAAAATTGAAGTTTAATATCGTCAGTGAAGTTTAATATAGTCGAAATAAATTGATAAATTTCAAATTAAAAATTAAGAACTGGCAAATTAAAAATTATAATAAGAAGAACTTCAAAATACTAAACTTCAAATAAAATTTCAAAAAAACTAAATTTCAAAAATGATGGATATATTTAAATTGTAATTTAAATCAAGGTAAATAACATGAAGCTAACTTTTTTAGGAAGTGGTGGCGGACGCTTTCGCCACTATAACTCAGCGCAGGATGACCGGCGGATTTAGAATCGACGGTATTGATGGTAAAAACCTGCACCTGGATCCGGGTCCTGGGGCTCTGGTAAGAAGTTACCAGTTCGGTGTGAACCCCCTTAAACTCCACGGAATCCTGGTATCACACTCCCACACCGACCACTATAGCGATGCTGAGGTCTTAATTGAAGCCATGACCCGGGGCATGACCAGGAACCGGGGACTGGTAATTGGTAGTCAAAGTGTTATTAATGGATACAAACAATGGGGACCATGCATATCCCATTATCACCTTTCTAAACCACGGGTGGAAGTTTTAGAAGCGGGTGCAAAGTTAGAGATAGATGATCTGAGAATCACTGCCACGCCCACCAGACATGGTGACCCTAAAAACATTGGTTTTCGCATGGAATGGGATGGATTCACTCTATCCTACACATCAGACACTTCCTACTTTAAAGAACTTCATCAGCACCACCAGAATGCAGATGTGCTTATTGCCAGTGTGATCAGACCTGGAAATGAGAAGATCCGCGGTCATCTGTGTGCTGATGAATTCCAGTTGTTGGTGGAGGAGACTTCCCCCAAATTGGCCATTATGACCCACCTAGGAATGAAACTCATCACTGACCACCCTGTAGAAGAAGCCAATAAAATCAGCAAAGAAACTGGTGTTAAAACCATTGCTGCCAGGGATGGGATGGTTATAGATCTGGATAATTTCCGATCCAAACAGGAGACACTGGATAAATATTAAAACATCGAAAGTTTTTTAAAGCAATCAAACATCATACCAAAGCAACTACCTTAAAACCAATCAAACATGTTACCATTAAAACAAAACATACCTTAAAAAGTGATTAGTCTCCAATCAAACTCCAATTCACAAAAATTGACCAAAACTTATCAATAAAAGAAAATTTTAAATTACATTTAATGAATAGAATTGATGTGCCTCGGTGGCTCAGTCTGGTAGAGCGCGTGACTCGTAATCTCGTGGTCGGGGGTTCAAATCCCCCCCGAGGCTTAAATTTCTTATTCTGAATTAAACTAAAAGTTACAATTTATGGTGATTTTTTAGATGAAAATAAATTTAAACCCAAAACAGGTCATGTGCCGGGAACACTACCACTGCCAATATGAAAGCTGCAAACATTACTCCTGGCACGAAGAGAAAGAGTCCTGTAAGAGTCGCAAATGCCAAAAACTCAGGCAAATGGTTAAATGTACAAAAAATCCACAGGAAAAAATAAAAGATTGATAAAATGTTGTTAAGAATTGATAAAAAATAATTGAATATCGATTAATACTAACCGAGTATTCACTGATTATTGACTAATTATTGACTAATTATTGACTAATTATTGACTAATTATTGACTAATTATTGACTAATTATTGACTAATTATTGACTGATTTTTGATTGACGATTAAGATGGATAAAAAAAATAAAAGAAAAATATGTACCCTAAACATGTCTGGGACTAATAAATCCAGATCTCAACAGGTGGTCTGCTAAAACCATTGCCACAGCAGATTCAGCCACTGGAGTGACCCTGGGACAAATACAGGGGTCATGCCGACCTTTTATCTGGATCTCAGTTTCTTCCATCTTCTCCAGATCAACTGTTTTTTGAATCGTACTGATGGATGGGGTGGGCTTTACTGCCATTCTGGTTACAATTGGCATACCATTGGATATTCCACCCACAATACCGCCACTAGTGTTGGTAGTGGTTTTGATCTGTTCTCCTTCAAAGTAGTACTCATCATTGGTGACACTGGCCGTGGATTCAGCTAACTGGAAGCCGAATCCAATTTCCACACCTTTCACTGCTCCGATTCCCATTAGTGCCTTGGCTAGATCTGCGTCGAGTTTATCAAAAACCGGTTCTCCCAGTCCCGCAGGAACACCGAAGGCTATGGTTTCCACCACACCACCCAGAGAATCTCCTTTTTCCTTAGCATCCAGGATCTTATCTTCCATGATTTTTGCTGCCTTCTGGTCAGCACAACGCACCATGTTTTGCCCTGCGTACTCTTCAATGTTGCTGTAAGCAACATGCTGGGCCTTCACATCACCCACTTGGGTTACATGGGAAACAACCCGGATATCCAGTTTTTCCAGGAGCTTTTTGGCCACTGCACCCCCGATCACATGACCAATAGTGGTCCGACCACTACCACGGCCACCACCACGGTAATCATAAAATCCGTACTTGGCAGTCCAAGTGTAATCACCGTGCCCGGGTCTTGGTTTATTACGGAATGGCTCATATGCAGATGAATCAGCATCTTTATTGTACACCACACCAGTTATGGGTGTGCCATCTGTTTTACCCTCAAAGATCCCGGATAAAACTTCAACCTGGTCTGTTTCTCCCCTAGGAGTGGTGATTTTACTGGTCCCTGGCCTCCGTCGATCCAGTTCCCTTTGTATGTCCTCAGATGATAGTTCCAAACCCGCCGGGCAACCATCAACCACTGCCCCCAGTGCAGTGCCGTGGCTGGACCCGAAGGTAGTTACCTTGAATAAATTCCCTGTGGTGTTTCCGGCCATTTAAATCCACTTCCTAATTTTTAATTTATGATTTTAGGTTAATAAAATTATTAAATGAATGTTTGGTTATATTATGATAATTAATTAAATTTCGACTTTACTAATAATTTATTAAATATTGGCGGAAATAGGATAATTAATTAAGGGTTAAATAAATGAGTAAATAGAATTATTGTATTCAATTTTCTATTTCTTCTGTAAATTTTTATCTTTAAAATGAACCAAATAGTATCACTTATTAATGGGTATTAGTTGAATTTAATACAGCCTATTACAACCCACATAGTATTGGTACAAGTTTATTTCCTCGCGTAAGAAATGCAGTGCGTGCCATTTACTTTTCCTATTATGTTTCCATCTTCATCTTTAAAATATTCTCTTTCTAAGTTTTCGGAGGTTAAACTTCGTATTAAGTGAAGATTTTTAGTTTCTAAAAATAATCTTAGTTCCCCTTTTTCTATTCCAAAAGACCAGGGTTCATTTTCTTTTTTAACCCCTTCGAAAACTTCAGATTCACCATAGTAAAGATTTTCACCCCTTAAAACAGAGGAGTAAACGTAATCAAAAACAATTTCACTACTTGCTCCTGCAAATTCATTTATTATATTGAAGGTATTATCAATGGCTTCACTGTCCAGGTACATTGTTAACCCTTCCAGAATGAAGAGGGATTTTTTATTTTTATCAAACCCATATTCCAATAATTTGTCTTTAAGGGATTCTTTATTAAAATCAATAGAAATGAAGACGATGTTTGGATTTATTACAACTCCCCTCTTTTTAAGTTGATCAATTTTTGATTTTTGTGTAACTGGTGCGTCCAATTCAAAAAATACTGTTTTCCGGTTTGAGCCTTGAAACCGTATTCCCCTGGAATCAAAACCAGCACCAAATATCAATATTTGATCAAAATCATTGGTAATTGCCCCTTGAAAAACAGTATCAATGAACTTTGTTCTGGCAATTACATATTCATACATACCTGGAGGGAAAAATTTCTTTTTAAAAATATTTCTTAAAAAATCAATTTTAACAACGGGTGAAAAGAATTTAGGAATTAATTTAGGAGCTATGTTATCAAAACTCTTATAATGGGGTGATTTTTCATGAAAAGAGAAAGCTCTTATTAAACAGGTAAATTCAGCAGTTCTTGAAATCTTGTTTTCGATTCTTTTCTCCATCCCATCACCTGAAAAGTTAACCAAAAAATGAAAAGTTATCCAAAAACATCCTTATATCATTCACGCACTGTTTTTTCATTCACTGATTTTTGTAATGGCATACAATGCCTGGTTATGAATTTTATTGTGTTTAATAACACTTCTTTTTAAAATACCTTCCTGGATGAAATTATTTGTCTCCAACACTCTCCGGGAAGCAGTGTTATGTTCAAAGGGTTTGGCAAATATCCTTTCGAGTCCTAATTGGCTGAATCCGTATTCGATGATTCCTTTTATGGCAGAAGAGGTTATTCCTTTTCCCCAGAATTTTTCACCTAACCAGTAGCCGAGTTCGGCTGAGATTCTTTCGATGTCATTACCGGGAGCAAGTCCTATGCCTCCCACTGCCTGGTTGTTAATGGTGATGGCGAAATTATGCTGTGGATCATCACTATCAGATACGTTGATCCATGCTTCACCGTGTTCTGCGGTGTAGGGATAGGGGAAACCATCCCTCATGTTAGCAGCAATACTGGAATTGTTAGCATTGGCTACTAAACTAGGAACATCCGATAAGTTCCATTCTCTTAAAAGACATTTATCACACTTAATTCTCATTATTATTACTCCGTGTATTCTATTAATTTCTTCCAATATATAATACACCCGTCATAACTACATACACATCATAACCCCTTCACTCACATATCCACCATATCTTTAAAGGAGTGAAATTAGTAAAGATTTAGTTGGTAAATAAATGCATAATTGATGTAAAAATGATTTAATAACCAGGTTTTTCCATGAAAGAATCAATAATTTTCAAGATATATGAAAAACTTTACCATATTTATGGTCCCCAGGGATGGTGGCCATTGATGGACCTAGAAACTGAAAATCCAGATAAAATCGGGGCCACTCAGGGTTATCATCCATTGGATTATGATTTACCCGGAACACCAGAACAGAAGTATGAAATTATTTTGGGCACTATTCTAACCCAGAACACCGCCTGGACCTCTGCTGAAAAGGCCCTGGAAAATCTGAAAAAACTGGACGTGATTCATCCAGAAAGATTTATTTTACTGGATGATGAAACATTAAAAAATGCTGTGCGTCCTGCAGGATTTTTAAACCAGAAATCAGTTTATCTTAAGAATATTAGCCAGTTTTTCCTGTCATTAAAGGGTAAAACACCCACACGAAGGGAGATTTTGAAGGTTAAGGGTGTTGGAAATGAGACTGCAGATTCCATATTACTCTATGCTTACAGGAAACCTGAATTTGTAATTGATGCTTACACCAAAAGGATTTTCAGCAATTTAGGATTGGTAGATGAAAAAATAACTTATATGGACTTGAAAAAGCTTTTTGAAAATAATTTACCGGAAGATGTGCCGATCTACCAGGAATACCATGCATTGATAGTGGAACATGCCAAAAGGTACTACCGTAAAAAACCCTACAGTGAAATTTTAGATATTAACAAATAGCAAATTTCATTCTAAAAACTCAATTGATCCCTTAATCCTATCATTAAGTACCCTAATCACTAAGTTAAATCCCGTAAAACCATTTTGTAAATCTAATAACCCTATTAAATACCCTAACTATTCTTATTTAAATTCAATAACCCCCCTTAATTTAAACATTAACCCTTATTAATTCCATAATTTTCTCTCAGTAAAACCCCATAATCCTGTGTTTAAAGATGAATATTAAAGCTAATTCAAAAAAAGAAAATTATATTGGTTTAATGATATTGGGGGCTAAAAATAAATATAATATCCCGGAAATAAATATAACATCTTCAGAATATATTAACCAATGGACAAGTTTTTGAGTGTCAAGTTACCATTAACTTGCCACAATGAACTCTTGAAATCGGAGCAAAATATTATATTTCCTTAATTAATTCTCTAAACAAGGAACAACACTATTAACCCCGATTTTGCCAGTTAAACACAGTTTAAATTGGTAAAATTTTTATATTAAACAATTTATTTATATGGTGATAATATGCAATTTCCAACCCGTCGCATGCGCAGACTAAGAAAAACACCCCAAATAAGGAAAATTCTCCGAGAAACAACTTTAAACGCGGAAGATTTCATTTATCCGCTTTTTATTAAAGAAGAACTGGAAGAAGGGGCAGGGGAGCACATTGACACCATGCCAGGCCAGTACCGTTACAGCTTAGAAGATGCAGTAGAAGAAGCAAAGCGACTGGAAAAATTGGGCCTTCAATCAGTCCTTTTATTTGGAATGCCAGAAGAAAAGGATGAACTGGGAACATCTGCCTATGCAGAAGATGGGATAGTTCAGCAGACTGTAAGGCGCTTGAAAGCAGAGACTGATCTGGTGGTTATCACCGATGTTTGCCTCTGCCAGTACACAACCCATGGACACTGCGGAATAGTGGAAAAAGGAGAGATCCTCAACGATGAAAGCCTGCGTTTACTGGCTAAAACCGCTCTTTCTCATGCTGAAGCCGGTGCAGACATAGTAGCCCCATCAGATATGATGGATGGCAGGGTGGAAGCCATCCGTGAAATGTTAGATGATGGAGGCTTCCAGGACACACTGATCATGTCCTATGCTGCTAAGTACGCATCAAGTTTCTACGCACCATTCCGGGATGCAGTTTGTTCTGCACCTTCATTTGGGGATCGTAAAACCCATCAGATGAACCCGGCTAATATTGAGGAAGCTATTTTAGAAGTGGAATTAGACCTCAATGAAGGAGCAGACATTGTAATAATAAAACCAGCCATGGCTTATCTGGATGTGATCCATCAGGTTAAGGAAGAGTTCAGGATGCCCACCGCAGCATACCAGGTTAGTGGAGAGTATTCCATGTTAAAAGCTGGAATAGAAGCAGAATATCTCACAAACGATGCTATTTATGAGTCTTTACTATCCATTAAAAGAGCTGGAGCTGATCTAATTATATCCCACTTCGCACCTGACTTTTTAGAAGGAAAACTGGATGAAGGCTGTTAACCTTAAAAATTAGGGATTTAATTAAATTTTATGTATTTAATTAATGACATTAACTAATATTGACATGATTTAAGGTTTTGACGAAAATCATTGTGAAACTGAATCTTGTTAAAAACAGGGATTAACACAAAATAATTTATCACTATGAATCGTATTTGAGGTGAACTCCATTGGAATCCAGTTATGTTGCAAAATGTGCTCAGATAGCTTCCGTACTTGAGGTGAGCGGGCATCCAAAACCAGGTAATGTGCACCGAACCCGAAACTTTCCAGACATGGTCTTTGAGGATTTTCTTCTCAGTGGAATAGCTATTGGAAAGGTTATGGAAAAAGCTGCAGAAAGAGGATACAAATACCGTAACCGGTCCGAAAAATGGGATAAAATGGGGTTAGGTGAACTGATCCTTGAGGCGGTAACTGAAACCGACCGCTGGGTGGCTAATAACACTAACCTGGGCATTGTAATGTTACTTACCCCTATTTCAGTAGTAGCCGGGATGTTTGAGGATATAAAAAGTGGTGAAACAGAAAATATCAGTATTTCTGAAAGTGGAACTGAAAATACTGGCATGATTCAAAGAGGAACTGAAGGGTCAATTGAAATCTGGAATAGTTTCAGGGAGAGAATTGACCAGATCATAAGATCCACCACTTCTGAAGATGCAGTAAACCTTTACCGTGCTATTAACATTGCCGATGCAGGAGGAATGGGTCAGCAGGATGATCTGGATGTGGCAGCAGATAGTTCTCTCCAGAAGCTGCGGGATGAAAATGTTAACATGTTCAGTGTGCTGGAGATGTCAGCTGAATGGGATAAACTATCATACGAGCTCACTCATAAAATGCCAGTTACCTTTGAAACAGGATACCCTACATTTAAAAAAATTAAATCAAAATATGAAATCAATCAGGCCACGGTGCATACATTCCTAACCATTTTATCCGAGATTCCAGATACTCTCATCAGCCGCAAGTTCGGAGACCAAAAGGCAGAGGAAGTTAGAACCCGGGCAAAATCTATATTGAAAGAAGGTGGAATATTAACCAGTAGGGCAGTATCTCTGGTGGAAAAATTTGACCAGGAACTAATAGATAATGGTTTAAACCCAGGCACCACTGCAGATTTCACTGCTTCATCAATCATGGTGGCCTATCTTGATGGCTACAGTGATTATAAAGCCAAGCTTCGATGAATAACAACCCCATTAATAGAATATAAATAGGATAGATATCCGTCTAAACAAATAATATCAATTTATTCATCTAAGAATAATATCACTTAATTTATCTGAAAAAAATAGTATCACTATAAAATAACAATTACCGAGGTTTTTAAAATGTTAGATAAGATAATAAATGAAATGCACCTCTATGAAAAGAAAGTTTTAAAAGCATTGGGGGAAGCAGGAGGCCAGGACATACCAGAAGACGTGGCAAAAAGTACGAAACTGGATATAAAACAGGTTATGAGTGCTTCAGGGGCCCTGGAATCCAAAGGAATCATAGAAATAGAACGTGACGTTGAGGAAGTGCTCAGCCTAGGTCCTTCAGGATCTACATATGCTCAGGAAGGATTACCAGAAAGGAAAATCTTAGAAGCACTCCATCAAGAACAGACCATCCATATGAAAGATCTGGCCCAAAAATCAGGAATAGACCAGTCCGAAGTTAAAATAGCCATTGGATGGATCATGAAGAAAGGTTGGGCAGTACTCGATAAAGGAAATGTTACCATAACAGCAGATGGTGAAAAAGCCCTAGAAAAACCTGGTATTGATGAGATCCTCCTTAAGACCATTATGGATTCCACCAAAATCTTAACGCTGGGTGGCCTGTCAAACTCCCTTAACGAAGGATTTCAACAACTTAAAAAAAGGAAAGGACTCATTAATTTAAATAAAAATTCTAGTTATACTTTAATTGTTACTGAAAAAGGTCAGAATATCCTGGATCATGGTTTTGAAATACGTGAAGAAGCCACTCAACTTACCCATGAGCAGCTTAAAACTGATTCTTGGAAGAATTTACACTACCGTGGTTACGATATTCAGGCAGAACACCCCATTATATTCCCGGGGAAAATGCATCCCCTGCAGAGGACCATTCAGGAGATACGTCGCATATTCCTGAACCTGGGTTTCACTGAATCAAGGGGAACTATTCTTGAATCAGCCTTCTGGAACTTTGACTGTCTCTTCCAGCCCCAGGACCATGCTGCCAGGGAAATGCAGGATACTTTCTATGTTAAATCTCCAAAAAGCACCCAGCTACCATCTGATGAAATGGTGCAGAAGGTAAGTCAGACTCATGAAGATGGTGGTGCCACCGGTAGTGAGGGATGGGGTTATCACTGGGATGTGGATGTAGCCATGCAATCCGTGCTCAGAACCCATACCACATGTGTATCAGCCCGTTACCTTGCAGAGAATGAACCACCCCTAAAGATGTTCTCAGTGGGCCGTGTATTCCGCCGTGAAACCATAACCTACAAGCACCTCCCTGAATTCCATCAGGTAGAGGGTATTGTAGCCAGTGAGGATATAAACTTCAAGAACCTCCTGGGAATAATCAAGGAATTCTACCATCAGATGGGCTTTGAAGTTCGCTTTCGACCGGCATATTTCCCCTACACTTACCTGTCCACTGAATGTGAGATTTACCTGCCTGAGAAGGAGAGCTGGATCGAATTGGGAGGATCCGGAATGTTCCGTCCCGAGGTCTTAGAACCACTGGGAATAGAAACACCAGTAGCTGCTTTTGGCCTGGGAATTGAACGACTGGCCATGATACAATTGGGGATCAAGGATATCCGGCAGTTATATCAGAGTGACCTGGGATGGCTGCGTAAATTACCAGTAACTCAGACTTACAAGTGAAATAGTAAATAAGTCCATAATTTGAAGTTATCCCTGAAAACGTAGTTTCAGAAGGATTAAGAGGTACAATAAGGATTAAGGAGTCCAGGAAGGAGTAAGAGGTTCAGGAAGGAGTAAGAGGGGAAAATTATGATAAAATACATTGCCGTGGGCGCAATCGTTATTATCATGTTACTGGCCATTGTAATTAGTCTAGACTTATTGCCACCCAGTACAATACCCCTTGACTCTGTGGAAGTTACCAATTATCAGGGACAGCAACTATCATCGGTTAACGACTTCCATGAAAACTCCATTAAAGGACCCCAGTACGTGAATATTACCAGTTACCAACTGGAGGTAGATGGACTGGTAGCCAACCCCCAAAATTATACCTACGACCAGGTTAAGGATTTCCAGAGTTACCAGAAAGTGGTTAAACTGGACTGTGTGGAAGGATGGAGTGTGAATATACTCTGGCAGGGAGTTCTGGTAAAGGATATCCTTAATGATGTGAAACCATTACCCCAAGCTAACACCGTAATCTTCTATGCAGTTGATGGTTATTCCACCTCTTTTCCACTGGAATACCTTCAGAATAACCAGATATTAATGGCGTATAAAATGAACAATGCCACTTTACCTCCACAGAGAGGATTCCCATTTCAGATGGTGGCAGAGAGTAAATGGGGATACAAGTGGATAAAATGGATTAACCGTATTGAACTATCTGATAATCCTAATTACCAGGGTTACTGGGAAAGCAGAGGATATTCCACAACCGGTAACCTCAATGAAAGCTTTTTAAAATGATAAATCATTAAATGATTATAATCATTATTTAAGTTGTGTATATGTCAGTAATTGACAGATGTTATTGATATTATTCCATCAAACAGATGCTTGATGTTATTCCATCAAAAAAAAATAGGTTAAAACACACCGCAGGATTGTTTAAAATGGACAGAAAAAATATTAAAAAAACTGTTCACATAACTTTGATAATTTTGATATTCATTGTTATCATTTCTGGCCTGGGAATAACCTATTACAGAAGTATAGAATTTATCACAGGAGGTTTACTGGATAAAACCCTTTCTTTCCAGTTACACACCCTCCTATTTTTACCATTCCTCTTAATACTCCTAATTCACATCTTTTTTTCATGTCTATGGCCTAAAAAATAAAAAAACAATAAATATAAAACAAGTGAACATCAATACATATACTAAATAATTTGATCTGAACTATACAGATATCCAATATAATGACATCTTACTATATGCTCATATCTTAATTATGATAACTAAATCCATCCTTACTGACTACTAACCTTACTGATTACATACATCATTTTAATAACCATTTACGAGTTCCAATAAATTTACACATTTCCAATAACATACTTCCAATAATATAATTGACAGATCACATACCGATTTTTAAAGATATTTTTTCTATTAGTAATTATTCCACATCTTAAATGAGAATTTAGTCCTAACTAGAAATTTAAAAAATAATATTCTAAAAATTTAGAAGGAAATTCCAATATTTAATGATGAATATGGTTTTAAAGGATAAACATGGTTTTGGAAGATAAAGAGGGTTATAGATGATAAACAGGGTTATAGATGATAAAAATGGTTGATGACATTATTTTTGATGCCAGGATTCTGGATCTGGCCCTGGAAGTTGAGGATCACCTTATAATATCCGATCTTCACCTTGGATACGAAGAAGCATTGAACTACCAGGGTGTTATGATACCCAAGTTCCAGTACCCCAAGATCATTAAGAGAATGGAAGAAATTCATTCCCGTAGTGATTGTGCTAACATCATCATTAACGGTGACCTTAAACACGAATTTGGTAAAATAAATCGCCAGGAGTGGAAAGAAACCCTGAAATTCATTGATTACCTTAAGGAACGTTTCCAGAAAATCATCCTGATCAAGGGTAACCATGACCCCCTGACACCAATAATAGCTGAAAAAACAGGTTTAGAAGTTTACCCCTATTATTCAACCGGTAATTTCTTAGTAATGCATGGTGATAAAATCCCAGGAAAATGGGATGAAATCACCGAACAAAAGATCATAATTGGACATGAACATCCCTCAGTTGGAATTAGAAGTGGTGAAAGAATGGAGAAGGTTAAATGTTTCCTTGCCGGAGATTTTCGGGATAAAAAAATAATTGTGATGCCCTCATTTAACTTCATCACTGAAGGTTCAGATGTTCTTCATGAAAAACCACTGTCACCATTTTTAAAAGAAATTAACCAGAATAATCTGGAGGTTTTTGGGGTTGAAAACTTTGAATCATTCTACTTTGGTAAAATAAGTCATCTTTTGAATGTTCAAAAGGAACCATATCCCTATGATTCCCATTTTATAGAATTTTAATGGGCAAAATTATGAAAACAACTTTAAATCATTAAAAAAACATTCAAAATCATTAAAAACACTCTCAATCATTAAAAAAAAAATCACAATTCTTTAAAACAAACTTAAATCAATAAAATGAGCTTAAATCCATAAAAAGGTCCTAAATCACATTAAAAGAGTTATTAAAATTTAAGATAAAATGATAGTAAGACAGGATAAAAAATATTCTGATAAGGATATTTATAAAATTTTACATCCCTGGGCAAGGGAATGGTTCCAAGGGAAGTTTAAAACCTTTTCCGAGGCACAACGTCAGTCCATTGTAGATATACACCAGGGAAAAAATGTGCTGGTTTCATCACCCACAGGTTCCGGTAAAACCCTCACTGCATTTTTATCCATAATCAGCGAATTAACACGTCTGGCTGACCAGGAAATCCTGGAAGACAGGGTTTACTGCCTGTACATATCCCCATTAAAGGCACTGGATAATGATATTGAGAAGAACCTGGAAGAACCATTAACTGAGATTGAAAAAATAGCTGGGCACGAGCTTGGTATTCGTAAGGCAGTGCGTACCGGGGACACCAGCCAGTATGAAAGATCCAAGATGCTTAAAAAGCCCCCTCACATCCTCATTACCACCCCCGAATCTCTTTCAATTCTTCTCTGTGCACCCAAGTTCAGGGAAAAACTTTCTAAGGTTCGCTACGTGATTATAGATGAGATACATTCCCTGGCAGAGAACAAACGTGGAGTGCACCTAAGCCTGAGCCTGGAGAGGCTGGAACACCTCACTGGTGGATTTGTACGTATTGGTCTCAGTGCCACTGTACACCCCCTGGAGAGGATGGCAGAATTTTTGGTGGGCTACTCCTATGGCCAGCCACGTGACTGTCTCATTGTGGATGTGAATTACCTTAAACAGCTGGACATGGAAGTCATCTGCCCGGTTAAGGACATTATAGCCACAGAACCTGATGAAACCAACAAGGCCATGTACCGGATGCTCCATGATCTCATCCAGGAACACCAAACCACCCTCATATTCACCAACACCCGCAGTGGTACTGAAAGTGTGGTTTTCAACCTTAAAAAAAGGTACCCTGATAGTTACCATGACCAGAATATCATGGCCCACCATTCCAGTCTCTCCAGGGAGCTGCGACTGGAAGCAGAAAACAAGTTAAAGGAGGGTAAACTGAAGGTTGTGGTCTCATCCACCAGCCTGGAGCTGGGAATAGATATTGGTTACATTGACCTGGTGGTACTGGTTTCCAGCCCCAAATCTGTTTCCAGAGCCCTACAAAGAATAGGTCGAAGTGGCCACCAGTTGCATGAAAAATCTAAAGGTAGGATGATGGTGGTGGACCGTGACGACCTGGTGGAATGTGCTCTCATTCTTAAAAACGCCATAGAAGGGAAAATCGACGAGATACACATCCCTGAAAACTGTCTGGATGTTTTATCCCAGCAAATATATGGTATGGCCATTGAACAGCGATGGGACCTGGATGAAGCACTCCAGCTTATCCAGGGAAGTTACCCCTACCGTGAACTGAGTAAAGAGGATTATCACAGTGTACTGAGCTATCTAGCCGGTGAGTACACCCGATTGGAGGACCGTTACGTCTACGCCAAGATATGGGTGGACTGGGATGAAAACCGCATGGGAAAAAGGGGTAAACTGGCCCGTATGTTATATTCAACCAATATCGGGACCATACCCGACCGCAGTGCTGCAGTGGTGAAATGTGGCGGAGAAGTGGTGGGCCGTATTGAAGAAGACTTCATGGAAAAACTTAAAAAAGGCGATAGTTTCGTATTAGGTGGCAGGATATACCGTTTCAATTATGCCCGTGGAATGAGTGTGAATGTCAGCCCTGCCTCTGGCCCCCCAACCATTCCCTCCTGGTTTTCAGAACAACTACCATTGTCCTTTGATCTGGCAATGTCCATTGGGAAGTTCAGAGGAATACTGGAATGGGAATTTAAAAAGGGCAGAAGTAAAGAGGAAATCATTGAATTCATACACCAGTATCTTTACCTGGATCACAATGCTGCCCACTCCATCTACCAGTACTTCCGGGAGCAGTACCTCTATGCAGTGGTACCGAACCTTAAAACTCTCCTGGTGGAGTATTACACCGGTTTCGGTGGCCGTAAATTTGTGGTGTTCCATTCACTCTTTGGGAGAAGGGTTAACGATGTGTTAAGCCGTGCCCTGGCCTACATTATTGCCCGAAGGTACCGGCACGATGTTATGATATCCATCTCTGATAATGGATTCTACCTTTCCAGTGAGGGTAAGATCGGTGCACTGGAGGCTTTCCAGGAGCTCACATCTGAAAACCTGGAAGAATACCTTAAAGAAGCAATTGACCGTACCGAGACACTGGCTGGAAGATTCAGACACTGTGCTGGACGTTCACTCATGATTCTCCGGCGTTATAAGGGCCAGGAGAAGTCTGTGGGGCGTCAGCAGGTTAAGGGTAAGATTCTCTTAAAGTTCGTGAAGGAACTGGACCCCAACTTCCCCATTCTCAAGGAAGCCAGGAGAGAAGTTACCGAAGACTTCATGGATGTTAAAAATGCCCTGAACGTGTTAAAAATGATTGAAGATGGTAAAATGGAGATAAAACACATAAATACCAAAATACCATCACCATTTGCTTTTAACCTGGTATCCCAGGGATACCTCGATGTTTTAAAGTATGAAGAAAGAATAGAATTCATTAGAAGAATGCATGAAGCCATTATTAAGAAAATAGATGGTTGAAGATACTTCTTTTTTTAATGTGTTCATTAATTAATCATGACTAAATTTTACCCTCTTTAAGTAAGATCTCCAGATTAAAATTTACAATAATAAACATCTGCAGATTAAGATCTCAGATCATTACATTCTACAGATTAGATTTACTTCATTAAGATTTACAGATAAGATTTACAATTCATAATATCTAAAATCAATATCTTCAATTCATTAATATCTAAGATGAAGATATCAGATTCATTAAATATACTGATAATTCCATCATTACAGTTAAATAATCCGGAGCCATAATCAATGTTAAATTATCATAAGTCTTAATCAATTAAATAGTAAAGAGCCTTGATTACTAGGACATAATGCCAACGGTGACATTAATGAAGGAAAATAATATATCAAACTCCAAACCCTGTTTTATAAGAGTATTATGGTGTGATAATGCCAATATCATCCGGGCAAAAGCAGTTCGTGTGGACGAAATTAAGGATCAGGAAGTCTCAGTGGGTATCTCACGTGCTCAGCAGGGGGTTCCAGTGATGTACGATGGAGTGGTAGCAGGATGCGGCCTGGATCCAGTGGGTGAAATAAATTTAAAGGGAGATATGTCAACTTTAACACCAATACCCTATGCTCCAGGTCATGCTCGGGTTATGGGTGATATGTTTCATGAGGGAAAGGTCTGGGATAACTGTCCCCGTGGATTTTTAAAAAAAATGATCACCGCCATTCAGGAAGAAGGTTTAAATGTTAAAGCAGCTTTTGAAAATGAATTTTACCTCCTAAAACCTGATGATGAAAAGAGGGATAATAAGAATGGTAGAAATAATAAAAAGAACATTAATGGTGTATCAATCAAACCATCCGAGTTTACTTCCTTTGCATCCACCTACTCAATGGATTTAAACCAACACATCATCAGCGATATAGTTGAAGCATTAATTGCCCAGAACATCGTCGTCCAGCAGTATTATCCTGAGTCTGGTCCGGGCCAGCACGAAATAACTATCATGTATTCTGATGCGCTGAGTGCAGCTGATAATCAGATTGTTTATCGGGAGACAGTGAAGGCCATTGCATCAAAACACGGCCTTAAAGCATCTTTTATTCCCAAAATTTTCCCAGATACTGCGGGTAATGGCTGCCATCTTCATCTTAGCCTGTGGCAGGATGATGAGAATATTTTACATGACTCTAAAGCTGACTATGGTCTTAGTGAAGTTGGGGAACAATTCATAGCCGGAATACTGTATCATTTGCCTTCACTTGCTGCCATAACCACCCCCATCCCTAGATCTTACCGCAGGATAAGACCCCAGATGTGGAGTGGAGCATTTCAGGTATGGGGTTTTAACAACCGTGAGGCAGCTATAAGAGTAATCCGTGAAGATGATGGTAGGATACTGCACTTTGAAGTTAAAACTGTGGATGCATCAGCTAATCCTTACCTAGCTTTAGGAGTGGTGATTAGTGCAGGACTTGATGGTATCCGTAAAAAGATGGAACTTCCACATCCAATCCAAAAAGACCCTGCCAATTTATCAGCGGCAGAAATGGAGGAAATGGGAGTTAAACTGCTTCCCAGTAGTCTGAAAGAAGCCCTTGCTAATCTTAAAAAGGATAAAGTTATTTTAGATGCTTTGGGAGAGGGTCTTTCCAGATCTTACCTGGCAGTCAAAAGTGCAGAATACGAAGCTCTGGGAAAGTTATCCTCTGAAAGGGAAGTGGATTTACTCCTTGAGAAATACTAAAATTAATCAAGAAAAATAATGAATTAATCACATGTTAAGATTGCTGGGTTCTTTTTATATAAGACAAAATTCTTTTTTTATAAAGAGAAGACAGTTTAAAGAGAATCTAATTCTTTTTTATAAAGAGAAGACAGTTTAAAGAGAATGTAATCCTTTTTTATAAAGAGAATGCAGTATAGATAGAATGCAGTTCCTTTTTACAAAGAGAAGGCAGGTTCCTTTGTAATAGATTTTATCAGCTTCTGGGCAGCCTCCATTTCAGAAGATTTACCACTGACTGCAATCCAGATTGAGCCTTCTGCACCAGCAACTCCACCTGCAGCTACCAATTCTGCAGTGGCACCGGTTAAACTGGAAATGGCCTCTATTTCAGTGAAGACTTCTCCCACTACCGGTAAAAGCCGGGGCCCATGGTTACCCGGAGTATTAAATTTCAGTGCAAGATCATCCAGATCAGTGTGGACCCTTTTTTCAAGCCCCACCGGAAGGATTAAACGCACCCTGCGGCCAATAACTGCTTGTAATGCTACCCCAATGGTTCCACCCTGAGGATGGCCAATATAGATGGCAGCCTTATTTTTAAGAGAATTTACGGCATTAGCACCCTTTAAAATCACGTCCCCTTCCTTAAGGTCATCCACAACATCGAATATGGTTAAACCTTTCTTCCAAGTACCATTAACTATTACCACATCACCTGGAAATTCAGTTTCAGATTTAAGTCGTCCTGTCTTATCAGTTAGTCCCACAGGGGGTAGTACAATTCCCCTGAAGAATCTTTTCCTGGAGAAATCTTCCTGTTGGCCAAGGAATGATAAAATTTCTTCAGCCACGTAACCATTGGTTGTTCCTGCTATTATGACAACTGTTCCATCCTTTAGGGCTTTTTTAATGGCATGATGTTCTTTTAATGCTCTGGCAATTAATCTTTTACCTGCTGCTGGAGTAATCAGAAACTGTTCCATTCAATCCCCCCATGTCATGCTTGGTTAATAATAGGTTACTGACACTGATTCAGGACCCAATATTGCTTGGATAAACCTAGGTCCGGCTTGGTTGATAATAGATTATTAACCAGATCATCAACCAAATTACAGACTAGATTATACCCAAATTTACTTTGTACCCCGATTTACTGAACATACTGCTTAACATTTTCCCTGACTATAGCCGAAGCTCCGAAGGTTTTTATTCCTTTTAACATTTCTGGGAATTTATTTTTCGGAATTAAAACATTGACCTGGGAGAAGCTGCTTCCAGCCACTACTGTAGGCTCATCAGAACAGTATTCATTGGAGAGGAGGAAGTTTTTCACATCATCCACCCTCTGGTTGGCAATGTTGAATTTCACATCAAAGTATCTTCGAGCGTTGATTGCCCCGAATAACTGTTCAAATATTATTTTTGCTTTTTCTGCCTTCTCCTGTGTGCAGCTGGGACCAGCGTATAATCCTGCACTGGACTCCATTATGGTTTCTAAGATCTTCAATCCTGCTTTTCGGAGGCTGCTTCCAGTTTGAGTGTTGTCCACTATCAGATCTGCTCCCTTAGCTATGTAAACTTCGGTGGCACCGTCTGAGTTTATGATCTGGACCATTTCATTGTCCCCATCCCACAGACCACGTACCTGAACTAATGGTTTACTTTCACCGAATAATTCCTGGTAGCCCTCATTTTCCATGAAGAACTGTCGGGTGAGGTTGGGGTATTCTGTGAAGCATAGTATGGGATTTTTCCTATCTTTATTGGCCCGGAAGAAGTCTGAAAGAGATTCATAGGGGTCTTCATTGGGTACTGCTACTATCAGTCTGGTTTGACCGTAATCCAGATCACCCACTTTCCTTATGAGTTTTCCTTCCACATTCACTGATTCTTCTCTGGCCCAATCTTCTCCTATTATAGCTATGTCTAAGATTTGCCGGTTAAGCTCTACCGGGGCACTTTGGGGTCTGGTTAAGAATCCTTTTATTTCCGGGTCATTTAATATGGTAATTTCATTTTCTTCCTTACCTGGTTCGTATCCGCGAACCTCATAACCTGCATCAACAAATAATTGGTATGTGTTTCCCCTGTTAACATTATTTAAACTTCCTTTAGGAAGTCCGAGTATTATTTTTTCCATTTTTCTATAACTCCTTGATTATAAATCGAATTAAATGCCTTTTGTAATGTTAAACCTTCTTGTAATGTTAGATTTGAACCAATCTACTTTTATTAATTAGTTCCGGATTATAATTTAAGAAAAACAATCTAATATAATTATTCTCTTTATCTTTTTATGGAAAGCAATCTAAATTAAAATCACCATAAACTATTTAAACCCAAAACAGTTCTCTAAATAGAAAAATATCCCCTAAATCAACTATAAAAGTCTTTAAAAAGTGCAGATATGTTTTAAACGGAACAGTTAAACTTAAACAACTGGTTTTTTTAAAAACAATAGATTGGAACGGAAGTACATGTTCTTAAAGGAAAAAAGATTTTAAAGGAAGAAAAAGATTTTTTAAAGGAAAAAAATAGTTTAAAAATTAATCAAAAGAATATTAATCAAAAAAATGATGAGTTAAAATTTAAACCCCATATTGGTCAAAGTAGTTGAATAATTGGTTAAGTTGTAGGTTGCTATGAATTTATCATAGCCCATGGTGTAAAGCATTACTACTCCAATAGCCCAGAAGATTCCTCCAATTACCAGGAATGCAAGTCCCCAGAATTTAGCCTCTTTTTCTTTCCGGGTTATTAGGTATAATCCAGAAGCTATGGCTAATGGGAGGAAAAATACTATACCAATAAATCCAATGAGTTTTGATAAAAAGTACGAATTTTTAGTACCCGGTTGATCTATACTACTTTTAATTACGGTTCTTTTCCCATTTTCTCCCTTGATCTCGGAGGTTGGGTTTTTAGGATAACCGCAATACCTGCAGCGGTCTGAATTTTCAGGATATTCTACTCCACACTTTGGACATCGCAAATTTTTCACCTTATACTAAATACATTAACCCCTCATTTAATCTTATTGGATATTCCAGAAGAGTATAAACCAGTTAATCATAACAATATAAAAAAAATGTTGTGGTGATTATTACCAGTTTGTATAATAATTTTTTGCTGTTTGAAAGAATATATTAATTTTCATCCCTAAAATTTTCAATATTTCAATATTAATGGATGTATATTGTAGAAATTATGAATTTTAACTTTAAATTTTCTCTTTTTTCGATATACACCCATTTAATCTATTTTATTCCCAAAAATAATGGCTATAATATTTTTTAGTTTTTGTGGTAAAAAATTTGAATAGTAACAATTTAATAATAGTTAGATCATACTTAATAAATAGTTACAATTTGAATAATAAAAGGGGGAGATCAGTGATGAGAATAAGCATGTCCTTACCGAAGAAATTGTTAAACGAGTTCGACGAAGTTTTAAAAGATAGGGGCTATAATTCCAGATCTAAAGGAATTAGAGATGCCCTGAAGGACTACATCGTACGATACCAGTGGATGAAGGACATAGAAGGGGATAGGATAGGTATAGTGGCTGTTATCTATAACCACCAGTATACGGGAGTACTGGAAGATTTGACTGATATTCAACATGAATTCAGGGACTACATAAACGCCACCATGCACATCCACATGACTGGGAAAAACTGTCTGGAAGTAATAGTGGTTAAAGGAGAAGCCCAGGAAATCAGGAACCTGACAGAAAAGATAATGAGACTAAAAGGCGTGGAACACGTGAAACTAACCACTGCTGCTGGTGGAGAACAATAAATTAACTCCTGCCCCGGACTAAGCTCAAAACGCATGATTAACCAGCCTGTAATACTAGGCAGATAAATACCAGTCTGGGGTATCTATCCTTTCTTAAATGTAGGTTCTTTAAGGTCTGTAATGAATCATTTAAGTATGCCCAATTCATATTATTAGGTATCTACAGAACAATAGTAAATTTCCTAGCCCCACCAATTAGTATTTACACCCGATATGGTCTTTTTTACTCCAATTATGGTATCTTGATAGTTTTGGATCCAATTATAGCTTTTTTAATTCTTACAATCTAGTTAATATTTCATCATTGTTCCAGCTTTACTGATGTTAGATACACCAAGTTTTTAACACCAGGAGAACTAAGGAACTATTAACTAAAAAATAATGAGGGAATTAAAAATGACATCTATGTGTTCAAATCCAAATTGTAGTAATGTTAAACGGGTGGAAGGTGAGGTTTGTCCTGAGTGTGGAAGTCCTGCTAAAGACATGGGCTTTAGAGAGGGCACATCAATGATAAAACTTAAAAAGGAAACTATGAATCATAGACAAGATGAAGCCCGGGAAATAACAGTTTCAGAAGTGGATAATAACATAGATGACAAAGTAGATTGTGAAATAAACTCGGGAGGGGAAAAAACTAAAAAAGAAATGGTTAACACCAGTGCAGGGATAAATAGCCCCATATTAAAGATTATGGTTTTTATTGCAGTTGTAATTGTATTTTACATATTGTTTACATCACTATTTTGATTTTAGATGAATTCATTAAAATTGGAGAAATAAACAACTAATTAAATAACTAATTAACTAAATAATAGAATAAATAATCTCTTTTTCTCCTTTTCAGAAGGTTTCCACCCACCAGCGATATTAATCACTAAATTTCCTAACCAATAACCCCAAATCCCAATATGGTCTATTTTAGTCGGGGCTGCCCCCGCTCAACTAAGTCCTCCCTCATTTCAATCTCAATATGATCTGATTTTAGTGGGTTTTGAGCAAATGCACCTAGTTGTGCATTCATATTTCAATCCCAATATGGTCTGATTTTAGTCCAGGTATGGTAAATTGAAAGTGAAATATGAATCTGATTTCAATCCCAATATGGTCTGATTTTAGTAGAATATATATTATTTAAAAAGAATCCTGTGTGTTAATTTCAATCCCAATATGGTCTGATTTTAGTTTATCAACCATGATCCCTTCACGAGGAATCTTTTTAATTTCAATCCCAATATGGTCTGATTTTAGTGCCGCTGAATACAATCAATCAAAGTTATATTCTTACATTTCAATCCCAATATGGTCTGATTTTAGTCTCCAAAGAGGCCGGTAAGTTAGGCCTGGTCCAGTATTTCAATCCCAATATGGTCTGATTTTAGTTCCAATTCAACATTGAAATAACAATGTATAAGGCATTTCAATCCCAATATGGTCTGATTTTAGTCCACTCTTATGTTGAATCATTAGATTATGATGAGATATTTCAATCCCAATATGGTCTGATTTTAGTTCCAATGAAGGAACATACAGTCCAAGTCTTAACACTATTTCAATCCCAATATGGTCTGATTTTAGTCAACACAAGCGGGGGATGGAACAGTATTCACAAACGAATTTCAATCCCAATATGGTCTGATTTTAGTTTTTTTTAAACTTTTTAAACAGATTAGCGTGAGCTAATTTCAATCCCAATATGGTCTGATTTTAGTATGGTGAATGGTGGGGCTACCCAGTTTGTGAAATAATTTCAATCCCAATATGGTCTGATTTTAGTCGGGAATAGTTGTAAATAGTGCCACTGGGGATAATCCATTTCAATCCCAATATGGTCTGATTTTAGTGCAAGCTAGTTCATATGGTAACTTTACCATAGTTTTAATTTCAATCCCAATATGGTCTGATTTTAGTGATTACAACTATCGCAACAGATGAGTTTGACATCTAATTTCAATCCCAATATGGTCTGATTTTAGTATGTTCCTGAGTACCCAAGGATGTTCACATTCCACATTTCAATCCCAATATGGTCTGATTTTAGTCCATTCCTAATGAATTTTCTCTTGAAGTAGGAAAAAATTTCAATCCCAATATGGTCTGATTTTAGTTGGCAGAGTGGGTATTGTGCCGGACTGCTAATCCGGATTTCAATCCCAATATGGTCTGATTTTAGTTTGCCCTAGTCATGGCAGTTGATGGTATGTCATGGTCATTTCAATCCCAATATGGTCTGATTTTAGTTAGTTATGACCCTACTACTTTAAGTTCTGAATATTCATTTCAATCCCAATATGGTCTGATTTTAGTGTATCACAGTATCTAAAAGAATTAGTTGAAATACCAATTTCAATCCCAATATGGTCTGATTTTAGTACACATTATGCCATCAGATACATGTGCCTTAAACACATTTCAATCCCAATATGGTCTGATTTTAGTTTTTAAACAAATATTTTAACCTCTTTTAGTCCTTTAATTTCAATCCCAATATGGTCTGATTTTAGTTTAATTGGATTCCTGAAGGTAAGTTATACTTGAATATTTCAATCCCAATATGGTCTGATTTTAGTTCAGATCACACCCCACAGTTGCAGAAAATGAGTATGATTTCAATCCCAATATGGTCTGATTTTAGTCTGTTACCAGGTCCAGAGCTGCATCCTGAAAATAACATTTCAATCCCAATATGGTCTGATTTTAGTGAAAATAGTGTGAACTGTAACAATAATGTAATCGTATTTCAATCCCAATATGGTCTGATTTTAGTGTAGCTACTAGCATGCATTAAGTATATTCCATCATATTTCAATCCCAATATGGTCTGATTTTAGTTGACATGCACGGCCATGAGAGTGGATATTCCAGTCCAATTTCAATCCCAATATGGTCTGATTTTAGTTTTCTTTTGGTATTCTTTATATTTTTCAATTACTTCATTTCAATCCCAATATGGTCTGATTTTAGTCCATGAAACCAATATCTCAAACTGTCCAACCATAACATTTCAATCCCAATATGGTCTGATTTTAGTGCGACTTCTCAGAAGCTAAAATAAACTTAAGAATAATTTCAATCCCAATATGGTCTGATTTTAGTTCTTCTTCTTCTTGGTCAGCTTCTTGTATTGCTTGTGATTTCAATCCCAATATGGTCTGATTTTAGTGTGATTAGAGTTCCTTTGGGTATTGTACTGACTGCCATTTCAATCCCAATATGGTCTGATTTTAGTCATGATTTGAGTCTCCTGACATTCTCTCATGAGTTCAATTTCAATCCCAATATGGTCTGATTTTAGTCCAATAGATCCAATTGTAGGTAATTTCCAGTTTAATTATTTCAATCCCAATATGGTCTGATTTTAGTATAAGAAGATTGAAGCTCAAGATAAACAAATTCAGATTTCAATCCCAATATGGTCTGATTTTAGTCTTTAATTTCAGTAAATCAATCTCTAATACTTTCTTATTTCAATCCCAATATGGTCTGATTTTAGTCCATCTTCAAGAATACACAATATGAATCCTTTTTCATTTCAATCCCAATATGGTCTGATTTTAGTACATTAACTTATTTGACTGCAAATACACAGAAAAATTTCAATCCCAATATGGTCTGATTTTAGTATCCCAGCCTGATCCGCCTAATGTTTACTTAAATTCATTTCAATCCCAATATGGTCTGATTTTAGTTCCTTTAAATCATTAATTGCCTCAGTATTTGCATCCAATTTCAATCCCAATATGGTCTGATTTTAGTATCCGGAGGAACTGCTTTATTTTCATTTGATACTAAATTTCAATCCCAATATGGTCTGATTTTAGTTGAACAGACATTTGAGGTAAATTATTGTCCTAACTGATTTCAATCCCAATATGGTCTGATTTTAGTTTTTTTTACACATTTATGTATATTAATGTGTACCTTATTTCAATCCCAATATGGTCTGATTTTAGTACTTGATAATCGTAAGACTCGTATCCTGTTAAGGTAATTTCAATCCCAATATGGTCTGATTTTAGTCCATGTTAGCAACCTTGATTATGGGTACTGCTATCTTATTTCAATCCCAATATGGTCTGATTTTAGTGGACCATACTGTTATCCTTGTGAGGTTGAGGTTGATATTTCAATCCCAATATGGTCTGATTTTAGTGAAACTAGCAGAACAACAACAGACCCATTCACCACAATTTCAATCCCAATATGGTCTGATTTTAGTTCAATATACAGAGTATCTCGGTTGTCTATTTCAGCTATTTCAATCCCAATATGGTCTGATTTTAGTAGGTTGTCCTTTGTTGAATTGTGTCATGGCACTGTCATTTCAATCCCAATATGGTCTGATTTTAGTACGATCTGATTCTCCGTTACTTTATATATGTGCAGATTTCAATCCCAATATGGTCTGATTTTAGTAAATAGTAATGCTGTGATAACAACCACCAATGAAATATTTCAATCCCAATATGGTCTGATTTTAGTAAAATTTGAGAAGCGTAGAATTTACTCAAGTGACTTTATTTCAATCCCAATATGGTCTGATTTTAGTTATATATGAAATATAACATATTATAAGTACTCAATGATTTCAATCCCAATATGGTCTGATTTTAGTGTTTAAGTATGCCTAGTGTGTGTTCTACTAATAATAATTTCAATCCCAATATGGTCTGATTTTAGTGCTGTTAAAGGAGTACAACTTAATGTTTAATCATAAATTTCAATCCCAATATGGTCTGATTTTAGTTTCTGTCTTATCTTCATTAGTCGGTATTTTTGGTGTATTTCAATCCCAATATGGTCTGATTTTAGTTACTGCAATCAATGAACACCTCATCAGTGTTTACCTCATTTCAATCCCAATATGGTCTGATTTTAGTGTAGGTACAGATGATGGTTATGCTGTATTTTCTCCATTTCAATCCCAATATGGTCTGATTTTAGTCATATATGACCGTCTCTTCATAAGCATAGCCTTGGATATTTCAATCCCAATATGGTCTGATTTTAGTTTTTATCACAGATTTCACATTCTACAAATCTACTCATATTTCAATCCCAATATGGTCTGATTTTAGTTCCCTCTTTGGATTCATTACCCTTATTTGACGTTTCAATTTCAATCCCAATATGGTCTGATTTTAGTTGATTTTATCCTTTGTTTGAGTTCTTTTTTAGTATTATTTCAATCCCAATATGGTCTGATTTTAGTGTCCCGTATTAACAATGAACTACACCTTTACAAACATTTCAATCCCAATATGGTCTGATTTTAGTGTAAATATGCCCCATTAGCAGCATCTGTCATTACAACATTTCAATCCCAATATGGTCTGATTTTAGTGTAATTATAAGGAAGTTACAACGAGACTTAATAAATATTTCAATCCCAATATGGTCTGATTTTAGTATCCAATCCCCTAACATTCCTAACTATCTGTATTTCATTTCAATCCCAATATGGTCTGATTTTAGTATGAGCATGTTTTAAATGAAATGAAAAGGATTGAAGAATTTCAATCCCAATATGGTCTGATTTTAGTTCATTATATAATCAACAGGTTGCATTTTTCAGTATTATTTCAATCCCAATATGGTCTGATTTTAGTGAAAAGATGGCGACCTCTTAGGTTTACATGCAGGACTATTTCAATCCCAATATGGTCTGATTTTAGTGCATGTTTGAGATTGTATCAAAATATTTGTGTGTAGTATTTCAATCCCAATATGGTCTGATTTTAGTGGTCCTAAAAGCCCAGTTCCTGGACATGAAAGATAATTTCAATCCCAATATGGTCTGATTTTAGTAGGGCCGAAATTTGCTCGATTTTGCCCAATATTTACTATTATATCCCCAATTTTATAGATAAATTTGTCGTTCCTTAGTTAGCCAATTCTTTTATATGGACCGACGAGGTTAAAAAATCAGGTTTTTTCACCAAAAACCGCAGCAATTTATATCAGAATTATCATTCAATAAGTTTAGATGAGTTATAACCCAACAGAAAAATCATAAAACAGATAAGACTTGATCGAGGATTTAAATAAATTGAAGTTATTTTAAAAATGAATTCCGTACCCCTAAATAGACGACAGATGATTACACCGTATTAACATCTAAAAGGTCAGCTCATAAAATTTAAGGGTAAAAAAGAAAATAAAATTATAGTATTCCATCAATGGGTGCTTTTTCAATACCCATCACGTCTCTTTTCAATGCTTTTTCTGTTCTGAGTGTGTAAATTATCACTGAATCCTTATTTTTATTCATAATCTTTTTTAAACCGCTTTTTATGTATGCAAGTTCACTGGGGGTGACCTCCCCTTCAAATACCGAGTTTTGTATCCAGTTTAGCTGTGTGCGGAGGAATCCTTTGACTTTATTCACCCTTTCCACTTGAATATCATAAACAATAATAACGTACATAGTTTACCACCACATCACAAATGGTTTGTATTCTTTAGAATCCAGTAAATGTTTTATAAGTTTATAGGCTTCTAAACGTATTAATCTCCGGTAGGAAACTTTTCGGTTGAGTTCACGGTGCTTAATAGTCTTTTTCAGGCGTTCATCATACTCTTTAATGAATATTTTACGTCCTTTATCATTAAGTAGGCAGTAATTAATGTCCTGTTCAAAATCGCCCTCATTCAACATTCTTTTATTCACCAGGTAGAAGATCAAACGGTCCACCAGGATGGGTTTGAATATTTCACTCAAATCCAGTGCCAGTGAGTAACGACGTTCAGATGGCTCATGCAGGTAGGAAATAGTGGGGTTGAGCTGGGTGTTATAGATCTCACTTAAGACAGTGGAGTAAAGAAGAGAATTCCCAAAACTTATGAGGGCATTGACCATGTTTTCTGGAGGCCTGCGACTGCGTCCTTCCATTTTAAAGCCATCTGGTAAGATTTCATCCATGTGAGTGTAGTAAGCAGAACGCATTCTCCCCTCCACATTCATCACTTCGGTGATGGCGCCACAACCAGCTAGATCTCCCATTGTATCCCCAATGGTGTTTTCTATACGGTAATATGAGAGTACTTTCCCCATATTCTGTGCTGCACCTTCCACAAACTTTTTAGCAATTACCATCCGTTTTTCATGGTCAAGGTAATGTTCTGCCTGTTTAATCAGAAGATCTCCAGATAAAAGGGTTTCCCGGGGATAAAAACTACCATCGTAGAAACCATAATAATTGAAGAAATGGATTGGTATCCCTTCCTTGGCCAGAAGGTGCACTACCTGAGAAGAAAAGGTTAATGATCCATAAGCATAGATTGAATATATTTTATTTATGGGTAGGGGCTTTTTACCCTCTTTGTTTACAAAATAAACTGTGTTTTCTTTTCTTTTTAGAATTCCATCAGACATTATATAGTAATTTCTTTTCATACCCCATCACCTTACTAATTAAATCATCAGCAATGATAATGCTTAATTTTCAAAGTTTTAAGATATTTTTCCACTCATCAGACAGAAACGGACTTATTCACCCCTAAATTGTTGAAAACATGATAACAAAGATGTTCATTTTACCGAACATTTGTTCATTATATTGAACATTAATATGATCCTGGATTTCTGACAAGAAAGTTCCCTAAACCCAGCAAAGCTCATAATAAGCACAGTTCCGGCAAGTGGGAGATTTTACTGGTTTAGGCATATCACCATCAACCAGAAGAGCTACCTTTTCTGTTAATTCCCTGATTTCTGCTTCACGAGATCCATCCCATTTTAGGGTAATCTTTTTCCTCATTTTAGGATAATTTATCATCCCCACCACATTTTCCACCCCTTTAACCACATTCAGATAATAAAGGTAGTATAAAAGCTGGTATTCATGGGCTTTCTCCATTTTTTTACTCTTTTTAACCTCATGAACCTCCAGCATGTCACCTTTTTTGATGAAATCAATGCTGATGAGGTTGTCAATTGTGTAATCTCTTTTTTCTTTCTGGTAAGTGCCCTGGTGGAGTTGTTTCCCCATTGAGACCAGATCTGATTCCTGTTCCATCTGAATATGGTGAGAAAAGAACCATAACTTTGTTTTGCATATGAAGTAGTAGTTAATCTGAGTTCCCATGATCTGCAGGTGTTTTTCAGTTTTGGATAACATCACCATACCCCTTAATGTATTCTCATGATTCCCCTAACTTTATCAAAATCAGAATCAAACGAAGCAATGGCATCTATTTTATCCTGTTTCATGAGTTCTAATGAAACAGAATCGGCAAAAGAAAGGACTCCATCGTATTTTAAGAAAAAATTCATGGCCTGTGTGCTTAAATCTTTATCCATGAATTTTACTTCATGATTATCTATTATGTAATTGTATAGGCGGGCACCCATCTTACCCCCGGCCAGACTCCCAACCATGGTCACTGCCTCTGAAAGAACAACAATAGATGTCATTTTATCCTGTTTTGTAACTTCCGGAAGTATTTCCAGAACCCGGGTATGCCACTGGTCCTTTTTAATGGATGCAGCTATGAAAAAAGAAGCATCTATGAAAATCAAATCTTTTCTCCCCTCTGGGCTTTCTTTTTAAGCTCTACTGCATCAGTTTCAGGTCCATCAACCATGCCCAGTATATCATCAATGGTCACCTTTTTCCGGAACTTCAATTCTACACCTTCTTCTGTAGAAACCCATTCCAGTATATCCCCTGGACCCACATTGAACTTCTTTCTTATTTCCGCAGGAACAACTGTCTGGAAACCCTTTGAGATTTTAGTTTCAGCCATTTAGATCACCTATTGAAATATTAGTTTTCAAAGTATTTATTTTTTCAAAGTTTTGGGTTTTTCAAAGTTATTAAAGTGTTTCATAAAATTTTAAGAATTTTCTTTAATTATTAGGGAACTATTGGTTCATACTGTTTATTCTATTAACAACAGAGGATAAAACTGTAATTTAATAACAATAGTCCTCAAACGTATCCTTAACTTTCTTTCCATAATCAAAGCCCATAGCATAAGTATAATCCATTTTACATATGACATAAAAAACTTCTTTTTTTCCGAATTTTCTGGAAACTATCTCAAAGAACTCTAAATCTTCCCCACATTCCTTTTGATCGTTTTGATACCACCAGAATGGAACTTTCACTTGGTTTTCAACGTTCAAATTCATGTCATTATTGTTATAAATTGTAGCAGGAATAACATCAATTTTTTGCACTTTATCATCCCTTATTTGGAGCATACGCCCTTTATCCTCACCAAAAACTATATCAATTGGTTTGTATCCAAAAAGAGTACATTTTCTGAAAATTTTGGTTAAATTAGTCTTTTTTAAATTACGATCTTGATAAATATTATCACAAAATTCTTTGATTTCTTTATAAGAAACAGGCCCATCCCTAATGTTTTCCTGAGTATCTTTCAATAAATTTTCATCATATGGTAAATGTTTCTCTGGAAGGAATATTTTCATTTCATGCGTAACTCCATTCTTGAATGTTTTACCTTTTCGATTAAGTCGTCCTCCTCTTTGACCAATAGCATCGGGAGGGGCAACCTCAGTATACATAATATCGCATGAAATATCTAGTGAAATCTCAATTACTTGTGTAGCTATTAAAATGAAAGGACCATTCTCAGATTCATCACGTATTTCTGATTCTTTTTTAACTCGATCATTGTAAGTATACTGAGAATGATAAAGAATGACATTAGGATAGTCAATTTCGTTTTCTAAATTCATCTTAACAATTTTATAAAATTCTTGAGCTCTTTTCACAGTGTTTAAAATAATAAACTGCTTTAACCCCTTTTTGTATTGACTAACAATTTCTTCAATGCTTTCACTGTCAATGTAAACTTCTGGTGTTTCATTAGTTTCATCAGACAATTTAGGAAGTTTAATTAACTCTTTATTGCAAAATTTAAAACTGAATGGCATATATTCAATGCCTTCAAAATCTACTACTTCCAAATATTCGTCTGCATCTTTTTTTATGAAATCAGGTAATGTTCCAGACATAAGAAGATGAGGAATCTCAAACTCTCTAAGTAACTTGAATAATGTGAACAAATGATTTAAAGTCTTTTCTTCATAATAATGAACTTCATCAAAAATTATTATAGCATTTTGCAAGTTTCCCAAAGCAAAATCAGCCTGTCTAAAACCATGAACAAACGAGTATATCACATGGTCAATTGTAGTAACCGTAATTGGCTTAAAAAATATATTCCCTTTGAATGTGTCACCTGATAACTCATCAAAGTCTTTTTTGCCCAAATCTTCTTTCTCTCCAATTAAAACAGATTTTAACTTTATAAAACTCTTCCCATGGAATAATCCAACATATTTTTTCCCATTCTTCTTTTTTTCTTTTTTAGAACTTCCCTCACCAAAAATTGTGCATAATCTTTCCCACATAGCATTGCTAGTAACTTGAGTTGGCATCGCAAAAATAATTTTATTTCTGTTATATTTTTCCATACAGCTCAAGGCCCATGAAATTGCTGCCTCACTTTTACCTCTACCACAAGGGGCAAAAAGGAAAGAAAATTTAGGAGACTTTTCAAATAAATCTTTTTGAAAAGTATATGGTTCATAATCTCCAAAAACAGTTTTTAATGGATCTTCAACATTTAATTTAGGTAAATATTCATTAGGATCATCCAACACAGACCCCAGAAGAGTTTCTGTTCCGTTATAATTTTCAATAAATTTAGAAAAGTTAGCACTAGAATAATCATCACATAATTGGAGAATAGAGAAAAAATAGGTGAAAATTGATTTTAAATTATGATTTCTATTATATTTAGAAACATTTCGTTTCGTCTGATTAAGAAACTTCCTTGCTCTGCCTGAGCTAAACTTAAAATCATTCTCATTAAATTGTAAGCCCTCAAATTTAAAATATTTTTCAAATCCCATATCTTGATAAACATTTATGGAATCCTTGATAAAGCTCTTTATCTCTTTTTCTGAGAATTTAGGCTTGCCAAAGTTCTCATCAGTACTATAAATACCATTATAAAGTTGTGTGTGATGCCCTAAAACTGCCAAGTTTTCTAAGGGTACCTCCTCAACTAATTGATTGTATTTCACATTATTTAATAAAAAGAAAGAGTAATATGCATGAGGATACTTTTGAGAAGATTTTCCATGACTTATATTGTTTTGAAATTGTTTCGAAAGTTTTCCAATATCATGGAGGTATATGCTGATAAATAAATTCTTTAAAAAGAGTTCAAAACTTAAATCCCATCGTTGGCAAAATTGACTCAAAACTTCTGAATTATTTTCAATATATGCCTTTAAAATTCTTAAAGAGTCAATAGTATGGCCTTCTAATGTTTGAAAGAACTCTCTTTGATTTATTATTTGTCTTTTAGCAATTGGCATATTATCCATAGTCCTCCAACATATTATCTAAAAATTCAATACAATTCTCTAATAGATTAATCTGTGATTTTATAAAATCAAAAGGCAGATTAGGATCAGGACTTTCTTTATCAATAAGATTTTTAAAAGCTTTTTTTTCTCGTTTAGCTCGATTTATTGCAAAATTAACCCCACGTTCTTTGGGGGCATGAACATAGCTGTTTCGGATAATAGCTAAATCCCCCCAAAAAGGATGTTCTGAATATTTTTTATCAATAGTAAAATTACCCTCCTTTTTACAACTAAATCTTATTATTATATTAAAATCAATGATAAAATCATAGAATTCAGATTTCTGAGTCGCAATTTTACCATTCCACTTAAGAATAGTAACAATAAAATCATTAAGATCAAATAAATGAAATCTAGTTTTCTCAAGATGTTTTTCATTAATTAAATGAGCTTTCTTTATTATAATTTCCCATAAATATTGTTCTTGAGCCATATAAATTGGTTTAATAAGTTCTAGGATTTCATTTGGATTGTAATTTATGTTACTTGAGCAATATAAGCCATTAGGCCATTTATTGATTTCTAATTTTTCAACAATTTCCTCTTTGTCTGCTTCTAAATTACTTACTGAAAAAATAAAATAAGTTAGTTCTCCATCAGAAATCCTAGCAGAATCCTCAACTTCGATTCCTAAATCGTTCAAGAGATCCTCAATCTCATACTCCTGTAAGATATTCACACTAGAGCAACCCCCTCACCTTCAAAATCAAAAAGGATCGTTTCCTCACAGATTTTCCCCGTTTTTGGAATGGATATTGTTTTATATTCAAGAGAAAAATTTCGACCTGTCTGAACAAATTTATAGGGGATTTTTTCAATTATACAATCTTCATGAATGCCATCTAACACACCATATACCTCATTAAAAAGTTTTTTTTCAATTTTTACAGGTTTAAAAACTGTCAAATCAACAAGTTCGTCAGAGGCACCAATATACAACGGTCTTTTAGGATTTTTCAATGCAAGATATACATTCTCAATGACTTCTTGTTCACCTGCAACGTAAACATCATATATGGGATTGACAAGAAATTCTTTGAATATTGGGGCAGAAGGAAACATTTTTTGATATTGTTTTCCAGTGCCTTTGAGTTTAAGGACTTTAGTCATCTCGGTAGAAAGATTGATATTATTTTGAGGTTTAATTCCAATTTTAATCCAATCTTGTACCCTCAAATCATCTCTTTTAAGCCCTAATGCATTGGATATCATTCCCCTAAGAGTGGTGAATGGAGGTATACTGTATGTATTAATTAAACTAGTGCTAGTGGATTTTCTAAAATTTGTAAAATAGAGAGCCTCTATTCTGAATTTTAACCCAAACATACGACTCACTATTCTGATTTTGTAGTTAAACTCACTGTAGCATCATCAAGAGCTTCTTTAGGGGTTTTTACCTCAATTCCTTTTTCTTTGAATATGTCTTTAACAAATTTTTCATCTTCTTTATTTAACAATCCCGAAATTATTCCAAAGAATATCTGATCACTGTACTCCTCAACTTCATCCAAAATTTGTTTGAATCTTTCAGTATTGAGTTTTCCTTCTTCATTTAATTCAAATAATTTTTGTAATCGATGCGAATATCTATTTTGGAAAGATATTGCAATTGCATCAGGAGTAAAATCTGTTAAAAGTCGTGCCTGTTTAGAATAATCTGATAAGAATCCTATTCCTTCTATAACTTTTTGGATTCGTGAATTTATTATATTTTTATCAATTTTCGGTTCAATCTTAACGGTGCGGTTGTCTTCATCAATTATTTCTTCTGATCCAACTCTTAAGAGATCGATTGAAATTCCATCTTTGTAAATGTTCGTTCCAACTTCAACATTTACAATATCTCCTTCCATTTTAGACCCTTCTGTAATTCTGTGCCTCCTAGTCAAAAAATCAACATTAGAATTTTCATCAAAGGAAAAAAGACCCATGGCAGGTGATACTTTGACTGGTGAAACTCGAGTTATAGCTCCTTTCCCTTTTACAGTGGTCATGAAACCAAAAAGATCACAGTTTATGCATTTAGATATATCCCCACATGTTTCTCCTTTGTCATCAGGAACACACATGTATTCATCTTCCGATAAATTTCTCCTTATGGCTTCCCTAAGATAGAACCGCATTGCCTGTCCACTAACATATGGATACTCAGTTCCATCTTTTTTATATTTTTTAACGTCAATATAGTTGCTTTCCCCTTCTCCTGCATTTAAATTTGTTAAATCTGTCTCGGACAGCCATACCATACTAATTCCTTTTAAATCATTCATTTTTTAGCCTCCTAGATCCCATCGCATAATACATTGATGAATAAATAACTAATAAATCCCTAATTTCTTTCCATTCTTTTTCATGATCTTTTAAAAGAAGAATTATCTCATCCAAAGAGGTTACTTGTATTTTTGATTTTCGTAAATCTTTCAAATCAATACCAATAAGTTTTCTAGATATTTCTCTTAAAACACCCAGAAACTCTTCAGGTGTCCTGGTTTTATCTAATTTATACAAAAGACTTACATTATTTTCTGAAACTTTTGCAACTATCTTACCCACTTCTTTAATAGAATTTAAAGCTTCTTTAGGTATTCCCATTTCCTTCAACCTCCAAATATATATCAAATTCTCTAAATTTTCTCGTGTTTCTTTCGAATAACCAACTCTACCACCTTTTCTAGGTAGTAACATTCTTGCAAAATGTCTGAAATCATTCATCAAAAAAGATTCTGATAATTTTTCCTGAATTTTCCGTGTTAAATCCCAGTCAACGGGAGCACCCTTTGGATTATCTATGAAAAAGTAAATTTCTTTTATTAAATCTGTATAAATTCGGCTTTCATTATATTTAATAAAGTCTTTCATCACTCCTAAAGTAAAATCAGTTAAATTCAGTACCCTTAACTTAACGTTTTTTACAGAACCAAAAGGAACTTCTAATATGGCCCAATTAGCACCTATTATATTCAAATTTTCAATATCAAACAAGAATTTATCATAAAAACAAAGGAGAGTGCTAAATTTTCCAGGAGTTCCTTCTGTCTTATCTTCACGAATATTTACTTTTATATTGGAATATCTTTCTGATTTGTTCAATAACGGTTCATATTCTCTTTTAAATTCAGCGAGATCCTCAAAATTATCAAAATAGGGTAAAAATAAAAATGTCCTATCTCCTGGAAATGTTCTGTAAATTATTCTGTCATCTAACCATTCCATTATTCCAATCAAATAACAGGTTGGACAAAAACTATCATGATATTCTTTAAATGCATAGAAAGTTCCGTCTTTATATGTACGGATGCCACTGAGACTTTTGATTTTAGTCGCAAAAGGATATGTTGCTTGTTGCATTTTTTTAAAGGGTTTCGAAAAAGTTTTCCCACATAAAATACAAGTTTTTTTACCATCTTTTTCCATTAAATCAAGGATTTCATTCACCGATTTTTCTGATTCAGTGTAAATATTTTCTTTAAATGCCACAATTCCATCAATTTTCTTACCTTCCTGAATAAGAACGAAATCCTTTTTTATTTCCTTTATCTCGCCAGTTTTCTTGTCTTTATTCATTACAATTAAATTATTCCGATTTTCTTGAATTATATCAGATAACAAACTCCCCAAATCTTCTTTATTAATGTTACCCAGCATGAACTCTGTTTTATTAAGATTTATATCTAATTCTTCTTCAAAATCTTCTATTAACCTATAAAAGTTCTCAACAGCATTATCCATCCAAACATCATTATAAACGGATATTTCCATCTCCATCATTATCACCTGTTAAATATCACTTAATTTCTACATGTGACTTTTAATTTCTTCATATTAAGCCCCATTAACCTGTTTCACCATCCCAAACCCCATACTATTCTTTTCACCAATTCCAGAGTCATAAGCAAACTTCACCAACCTTTCATCTGCTTCCACCTCAAAATGCATCAAATAAGCCCTATGATACGTCTGAGTACCATTCTTATCAATAGTAATCCGTTTCCTCTTCACTGATTCCAAGTCAGGAACTATTTTAACGTACTCATCACCATCATATGCATCATCATAGAATGAGTTGTACTTACGAAGGAGGTTCTGCTGCAGTGCAGTGTAAAATCTTAAGTCTCCAGGATTAAGATCCCATATCCGACCATCTTCACGTTTTACCCGGGTAATCACCGGAGACATGGTCTTCATTTTCATCATCTTCTTGAAATCAGGCTGTTTCAGAAGTTCCACCTGTTCCATCATGAGTTTATCTCCCTTGAATACAACTTCCGGGTCTTCAAGGTATCCCTCAACCATAGTCTGAATCAAATAGTCATGTGGAGATGAGATGTAAAAATGGAACTTACCATCCCTGGACATCAACCCATTCTTGGATGGTCTGCGGAGGGGAATGTTTATCTGAGAAAAAGTGAAATGTTTAAAGTCCTGTGATCCATGGAGCTGGCTGGCCAGGTCAAGATCAGCTATTTTACGATATATAATAGCAGAAAGAATATGATTGTAATTGTAAGGAATTAAATAACTATTTTTTGGTGCTTTTAAAGATATTTTAAGCCTTATATCAAAACCCCCATCAGACTCCCCTCTGATAACATTTAGAGTAATTTCAATATTTAATATTAACCTACTATCTAATAATATCTTCAACTATTTAAATGTATCGGGAAAAACATCTACAGTTATACATTAAGCCATAATTGTATACAATAAACATTCAATTATACTTGAAAAATATAAATTTCAGGTTTATAGGTTTAATAATAAAAATAAGCAATTAAAGAGTTGCTAAAACAATCCCCCAAAAAAACCAGAATGTTCCCACACCATCAACCGTTTTGAGATACATTAATATACACATACTTACAGCTTAAACCTTTATCCCCTCCATTTGAATATTATAATGGAGAGGCCACTCGTAATCAGAAAATTCATGTTTTGAGAGAGGATAAAAAGTAACTAACTCACCATATTCCAATACAATTTGATAAATAACATTGTTCATCTTCTCGATTTCCCTAAATTTATCAACATCTCCCTTTAGAAGTACTGCAATATCAATATCAGAATCATCAGTGGCATCATCCCGGGCAAATGAACCGTAAAGGATCATTTCCAGAAGCCTATCTCCATAAATTTTATTCAGGGCTCCTTTTATATCTTTAAGAAGAGGTTTGATCTCATCTATTGATCTTTTATGTTTCATTTTTCCACCCTCAATGCACCGATCATTCTATTTTTCCGGGATCTCATTTACCATCTATGCAGATCTAACATCCAATAGCATAGATAATATTTATCTTCAATAAATATTATAATTCATGGTGTGTTTAGTAATTTCCATTAATGCTATTAAAAAAAATTTATTATTTTAAAATTAAGTGTCATAAACTTCGTTATAGAATTGTTTAACGAAGTAATTTATTGCACTATTTGAGAAAACAATATCATTAGGTCAAATTAAAAATCCCAAAAATCTATAATGTTAATAACAACATAATGAATAACTGTGCGAACATGTTCAAATAAAAATATAGAACAGCCCTATTCTTTAACGGGATCCCAGGTGCAAACACCACTGAATCTACCAAGGTAACTTCCACTATTTTAGGCCAAACCAATGATTCTACAGTGGTGAAAGAGGGATAGTATTGATGAGCCCTCTGAAATAAGAGTATGACACTGAAAGCATAAAGATGAACACAGTTTCCACCCAACTAAAAATCATAACCGATTAAAAAGGAATATTACGGAATCTTGAAAATAGACAACTTCTCATTTTTTCCCAAAATACCTGTTTTTCATCCACCCAGTATACATGTGGTTACTGATTTAGCACAGTTTTTCAGATTTTTTATACGGACCATATTTTCACACATTACGTGTGGATTAGAATAATAGTGAGGGGTGGTTTTTGTAAGGTTTAATTAATAAATTTTACGACATAATTAATAGCAAAATAACTGGTACTACATTTCATTACAAAATTACATTTTATTAAAAAAAATTGTAATTCTAACTATTTTCAATTATCAATTTTTGATTTTTTTCCCCTCTGAAATATTTTAATATTAATTATTTCATCTCTGAATTATTCCTTGGAATTTATTCAATCATTAATTCAGGATTCAATTTTTTTCCAAAACATTCTGTTAAGTAAATTTCAAAAAAAATATTTAAAACTTCAAAACCTGTCTTTCTGAGTATCCGTTTTTTTCAAACTGTGAGTTTAAAAATTCAACCTTCTCCATATCCACCCTGATGAGTTTGAGATCAAATGGTAGTGATCGGATGTAATCCATACTAAGACCCTTCATGTCCATGGCATGTTGATATTCTACCGGGTCTTCCACCATAATGGCATCTCCGGTTATCTGCATTCCCACCAGATTATCCATATCAGTGTAATCTTCATATACTGCCACTGAAACGTTGGAATTGGAAAGTAAGTGGGCAAATTTCATTCCACCTTCACTGAGAATGTAGAGATGTCCCTGATCATAGTCATACTCCATTGGAGTGGCACGTACACTGTCCTGGGAGCTGGTGGCCAGGGTACAGGTGTTGTGTTGCTTTAAAAAGTCTTCAACCTCTTTCTTAAGTTCCACTACTGGAAGTTCATCTAGCAATCCATCCCTTATATCAGTAAGTCGTAAAGCCAGGTCCACAACTTCCTTACTGTTGAATAAATCCATTCCCTGAGAAGGTAATCCTTCCCTGGAAATATATTCCTTGAGTGCCTGGTAATCCCGATCATTTAAACGATCCATTTCCAGGCGACCCCCCAGAACACCCAGTTCCAGAACGTTACCCCCCAGGCTATCCTCCACTTCCCGGAGAACACGTAAACCTTCAGAACCATTAAGACAGGTGCAAAATAAGGCTATGCTTTTTTCATCCAGCCATTCTCGCTCATTATCCAGAAAAGTCTGTAGTTTAGGGTGAACTTTCCCATTGTAGATAGGGCTACCTATCACTATAAAATCAAAGTCACGGCATCCTTCACCAAACTGGGAGAGAGGATAATGACGGGAGGGGCCAAGAATAAGTGAAATTATGTTAGCTGCTTCCCAGGTAGATCCATACCTACTTTCATATAAAATAAGAGTTTTAATCAATATAAGTCCCCCTTCTGCATTTATAATTCAATTATGAGTTTTATAACCTTATTATAAGCATTATAACCTTTATAAATGTTTAATTTTTTATAAGTTTTATAATCCTATTATAATTCATAAAATGCATTATAATGAATTCCCCATGAAAACTGGTAATTTTTCCCTGAAAAGGGGATTTTTTTAAATTTCTTACCCAGCATTTTGGAATTTAGTAATTAATAATTACAGCTATATATGGTCTTAACAACCATAAATAATGATGGTAATAATAGTAAGGGTAGTAAAGATTGATGGTGCTTTAAGTAAAGTTTAATGGTTACCAATCCTCTATCAATTAGAATGTTATCAATAAATTAGAACCCATAATAGTTTGGAGTCCACATATGGCTTATGAATCTGAAAATAACCCTGAAAAACTTAAACAAAAACTCCTGGAAACTTATCAGGATAAATCACTGGAAGACCTGGAGTACGGGGAAGAGATAGATACAAAGTGCGGTTCATGTTACCGTTTCACCACTCATGAGAAGTTAGAAATTAAAACTTTAGATGAAAAAAGAGTTAATGAATGTTTACTCAGTGATCTAAAGTTAATTAAAGGAATTGGTGCATCAACAGAAAGAAAGCTTAAAAGTAGTGGATTCAATTCCCTAACTGATTTAGCAGAACATCCAATTTACAAGGACCGTGCCTGTGAATTTTTAGATAAAATGGAAACAGATGATGTTTGTGCCCTCTCAGAATGGATTTCTACCAGGTACTCACCTTCTCATCCACTTAACCTCCTCCTGTCCTCCCTTTCCGGTGCTGAAAACATGCTTTTCATGGATATTGAAACCCTAGGACTTAAAGATGTACCGCTCATCCTTATTGGTGTTGCCGAAGGAAACCAGGATGGTTTAACCATTAACCAGTATTTATTAAGGGATTTAAAGGAGGAAAAGGCAGCAATTGAGGGTTTCCTATCTCATCAGGACAGTGATAATGTTTATGTTACCTTTAATGGCCGTAGTTTTGATGTTCCATTCATTAAAAGTAGGATGCGTTTTCATCACATGAAAAATGGTATCAACACCCAGCACCTGGATCTTCTCCACTTCTCCCGGCGCCAATGGAATGACCAGCTCCCTAACTGCAAGTTGCAGACCCTGGAAGAACACTTTTTTGGGGTTAAAAGATGTGAAGATGTTCCCAGTAGCAAGGTTCCTGATTTTTACCTGACTTACCGTGAAACAGGCAATATCGGCCCATTAGTGCCCATAATTGAACACAATCGGGAGGATGTGGTTACCCTGGCCAAGATACTATCCTTACTTCACCAGACAGGGGATTTTTAAAATAATCTAAAAATACTTACCAAACCATCTTTTTTTTAAAATTAGTATATTTTTAGTCTCTTAAAATCAGTACCCTGAGTCTCTTTTAAAAATAATATAGTTATGAACTTGTACTTTAAGAATAAGTACTTCAAAAATGAGTATAACTTAATTTATAACCTTCAAAAGCTTTTTAAGTGGAAGAGTGTTTATTATATCTTTTCTTTCGGCCCATCCCCTGCGGGCAGTGGCTACACCCAATTCCATGTAATTTAAATCAGATGTGTGATGACTATCTGTGTTCACCACCAACTGGCAGCCGTACTCGGTAGCCATTTTAATATGAATATCTTTTAAATCCAGTCTTTTGGGTTGGGAGTTTACTTCCAGTATGGTTCCAATTTCACTGGCCTTCTGGAATAACTTTTCAATATCTAATTTATAGGGCTGTCTTTCTTTTAGTTTCCGGCCGGTAGGATGGGCTAATATATCCACATGTTCATTTTCAAGTCCCCTGGAAATTCTTTCATTTATCTTTTCTGGATCCTGCCGGAGATCGTAGTGCACTGCAGCTATCACCAGGTCCAGTTCCCCCAGAATATTACTCGAGATGTCTAGGTTACCATAGGAATCTAAATTAACTTCTGCACCCTTCAGTATAGTTATAGTTTCCACTTCCTCATTGATCTGGTCGATTTCATTCATCTGCTGGGTTAGTCTTTTCTCATCCAAGCCTCGGGCCACTGGAAGGCGGGTGTGATCAGTGATAGCCAAGTATTCATAGCCCATCTCAGATGCTTTAGTTGCCATTTCACGGATACTGGATTTACCATCACTCCAGTTGGTGTGTATGTGGAGGTCGCCCCTTATATCCTTATACTCAACCAGTTCTGGGAGTTTTCCTTGCTGTGCTGCTTCTATTTCACCCGTGTTCTCTCGAAGTTCCGGTGGAATGTAATCTAGTCCCAGTGCCCTGAAAACATCCCATTCAGTTTGACCCGCCAGGCGCACATCTTCCTGGAACACACCGTACTCGTTGAGTTTCATACTCTTGGATAGGGCAATTTTCCTTAATACAATGTTTAACTCACGTGAACCAGTGAAGTAGACCATTGCTGAACCGAAATCTGACTCTTTAAAAACCCTTATATCTGCATCCATACCATTGTAGAGTCTTACTGTTGACTTGGCATGCCCCTTAACTATCACTTCCCCTACCAGGTCCATCTTTGTGAAGTAGTCCATTACTTCATCTGGATGTTGGGTTACGGTGAGTATGTCAATATCTCCCACTGTTTCCTTCCGGCGGCGGATTGAACCCGCAATTTCAACCTGGTCCACCGTATCCAGGGCACTTATCCTCTGTTTGATTTCAATTGCCAGGGGCAGAACATCACCCAGTAACTGCCTCCCAATACTTTTCCTTGCAAATTCAATGTTTTGAAGAATCTTAGCCTCGGTTTTAGTTCCCATCCCCTTTAACCTGCGGATATGGTGACGTTTAGCCTCTTTTTCCAGGTCGTCCAAGTTTTTTATCCCCAGTTCCTGGTACAGTAATTTTATCTTCTTGGGGCCCAATCCTTCCACTTGCATCAGTGCATCCATGTCCAGTGGAAACTCCTTTTTTAAATTTTCCAGATATTTCAGGCTTCCATTGTCCAGTATCTCCTCGATCTTCTCATGTATATGCTTACCTATCCCTGGTAACTCCTCCAATTTTCCCTGTTTTTGCATGTCAGCTATGTCCACACTGAGGGTTTCTATGGTATGAGCTGCCCTGCGGTAAGCCTTGGTACGGAAATCAACACCATCCAGTTCCAGGTAATCTGCCACTTGCTGGAGTATGGAGGCAACTTTATGATTCTGCATGTGGTTTATTATGTGCCTTGTGACTAAAATTTTTTTATATCAATCAGCGAAGTGCACCCAGTAAATCACCTTAACGATAAAATAACTTTTTAAAATGACAAAAATTATAGAAAATGAAATACAAAAAATAACATTCAGGATAAACTAATAGTTCCTAAAACAACTTAGGAGTTTAAATTTATTTAAAGAGTTGTTTGGATTATCGAAAGTTATTCAAATGCACGGTGAATTCCCTTAAAAATTCAAGGAGTGGGTGAATATGACTGAAAATTACCTTAAAAAAGCGACTTTTGGGGCTGGTTGTTTCTGGGGAGTGGAAGATGCTTTCAGGAAACTGGACGGAGTAGTGGATACTGCAGCAGGTTATGCTGGAGGGGATTTTAATAACCCTTCATATCAGGATGTTTGTTCAGGAGGTACTGGTCATGCTGAGGTGGTTGAAGTTACCTATGACCCTGAAGTTGTTTCCTACACTGATTTACTGGATCTTTTCTGGAATATTCATAACCCCACCACTTTAAACCGGCAGGGACCTGATATTGGGGCCCAATACCGGTCAGTTATATTTTACCATGACTCCGATCAGGAGAAATTAGCTCGTGCAAGTAAAGAAAAATTGGATGCATCTGGAAGGTACTCTGGAATGATTGTTACCGAGATCAAACCAGCACCTACTTTCTGGAGGGCAGAAAAGTACCATCAAAGGTATATAGAAAAAACTGGCCGTAAAAGTTGTCATTTTTAAAATCGATCAAATTAACAGATTAATAGAGAGATTATCCTCCTATAAAACCAGTAAATCCTTTAAGTTAAGGAGTTTATCCTCTTCATGTATGAATCTGGGAGGTATGCTCCTTTGAATAGAACCCTTAATCCCAAGTAGTTCCTCCATCGGGGGTGAAACTGCATGGTAATGCCTACCAATTTTGTTCAACTTTTTTTCACTGATTAAAATGGCTCTTTCCAGTATTTTACTTCGTTTAGGGTCTCCCACTACTAGAACCATTTCATGAATATCTGAAACCCGTTTAGGATGAGAATTGTTAGGGTAATGATCTTGAATCCTCTTAATTTCATTGATGGAACTCTTATGAGAATTATTAGTCCGGTGAGAACCAGTGATCTTGTGAAAATCTCTAATTTCTCTTACAGTAAAATAACCAATTATATAAAGGGCTTCAGGATATTCTGACTTCATGTAGGGAGTAAGACCTGCGTAAAATACCAGAATGTCACCAGAGTTTAGTTTCAGAAGGTAGTCGGCTTTTCGACCCACATCACCATAAGTGAAAGTTTTAAACTCTGGATCCAGGTGTATTTTACGGTTAGCCACACGGGTTGGAAGATAATCTGAAAGAGGCTTCCCTTTTTCACCGGTTAAATCCGTGTAGGTGCGGTTTTCTGTAGATGTTTCATCTTTTTCTGATAAGGGAATGTATTCAAAACTTCCATCCTGGAATATGGGAGCAAGGACACTATCACTGGATTTATCAATTCCAACCCGCAGTAACATGGCTTTCAATGTTTCATTCCCCACATATTTTTCTTTACACAATTTATCCTATGATAAATTTATCCTATGATAATCTGTGGTTAATCATAAATTTTATAATTTAAACATTTTATAATAGTTATGAAGAAAAATAAAGATATTGAATCTTTGTTTAAAATATTAATAATTGATTAAATTTCTTCAAATAGTATATTATCAAGTATTAAAATTGGGAATGTTAATAATTAGGAAGGTCAGGTTTTTAAAATGGAAAAAATTCTAAAGTTCTTTGAAAACGATCGTTTTGCCGATCTAACTAACATTGAAGTGGTGAGTATTTCCCCTGGAAAAGCCACCACCACCATGGAAATTGAGGATATGCACCTTAATGGTGTGGGAACGGTTCATGGAGGAGCACTGTTTACCCTTGCCGATTTTACCTTTGCCCTAGCAGCTAATTCTCATGGAACAGTTACTGTGGCCATAAATGCTAACATATCCTATTTTAAAGCAGTCAGTAAAGGGGTGTTACGAGCAGAAGCCCGTGAACTGTCCAGTGGGGGTCGAATTGCTAGTTACACCGTGGATATACATGATGAAGATGGTGACATGGTGGCAGTCTTCCAGGGCATGGCTTACCGTAAGAGGGAAAAGATCAGTGACTTAATGGAAGTTTCCTGATCTAATGGAAGTTCAACAGATTATGAGTATTTCCATATTCAAATGATAAAGGGGGTATTATTTTGAATGAAGATGAGATAATTGCCATGTTGAATGATGATTTCGTGAGAGAACTGGAAGCAACCATGGTTTACGTGCAAAATTCCTTTTTAATGGAAGACTGTGATCCCAGCCGCGTGACTGAGGCCATATCTGTGGATGAAATGCGACATATGTGGTGGTTGGCAGATCTTATAACTAAAAGGGGAGGTAAGCCAACTATGGAGCACAAGGAACTCAATTTTGGTGGGGACAGCCTTGAAGAAATGTTACATAGGCAGATTCAACTCGAATCAGAGGGCATTGATATTTACACCCACCAGATTGAAGTCATTGATGATGAGGAAGTGGTGGGAGTCCTGAAACACATAAGAGATGAGGAAAGACGCCATCGTAAGGAATTCCGTGAAAGATTAGATAATTTAAATGATTAATAACCACATTAAAGTAGTAGTTAGCTAATTTACCAATTACATGTAGATACCCCGGATGATGAAAAATATGAAACTTACCCCTAAAGAAGTAGATGAACTTCAAGAGAAACTGTTAATTGTTCACAAGTTTATTTCACAGGAAAAAAGGTATAAAAACTTTTATTACAAGGGAATAAATGTTCAAAAGAATTTTAAAGATGATCAGGGAATGGTAAGTAAACTCATGGAACTGGATGATGCTGAGGATCTTTTAAAAAACTGCATAATTGAATTGGAAAATATGAAACGCAATGGACAACAATTTACCCCTGCAGAATTACATGAATTCCTCATTGATCAGGACTGGAACCTCCTCTACAAAAAATACGGGATGAAAACCTCAGAAGATGTGGGAAAACTGGATCTGGGAATGTTTTTAGAACTTCTATAATGTTTCAGAACTTCAAACATTTGAAAACTTATTTTAATAAATCCTATTTCTTTTTAACCAAACCTTTTTAGAACATTTCAAATAATCTTATTTCTCATTATCCAACCTTTAAAGAACTTATTTGATATAAATCCAAACTTCATTCACTCAATCCCATTTTAAAAATACTAAGATTAGTTATAATAAATTTTATCATGTTTAAAATAATATTACCTTAGCAACGTTATTTTATCCATCCTGATAACCATTTCAGGGGTTACCACCATGTTAATCCGTTCATCATGTTCTACAGTGGGAACATGATCCACCATTTGCAGTGAATGTACCGGGCTGCAGATGGGTGTTTCCCCATCAATAACTCCTGCTCGTGATAGGGATGATATTTCCTGGTCAGCAAAACCTCTTCCTTTCCCAAGACGGTTTCCCTCCAGATCAACACCAAGGGAACCTTCCACCACCAGATCAATTCTGGGGAATTTCACAATCCTTTTCCCCAGCACGTAAGCCCCTTCAATGGTGGATGCACTTTTTTCATTGCCACTGGCTTCTGCTGGATCCAGGAGGAGATAACCATTTTTTAGTTTAGGGGTGGCCATCACCAGAACCTTACCATCCAGAAGGGTGTTTTCACGCACATCCTTCAAGGCTGAATCTGGACTGGAGAAGACTGTTTCTGCATCCTGCCACTCCACTGTTTTTTTCAACCTCATGGCAGCACCATGTGCCCCTTTGAAGTCTGGAATTCTTCCGAAGCAGGACTTGGAGGTTCTTAAAAGATCATTATCCTCAAGAACTCTCCATATTATTGTTCTAAGTTTTTGCTTATCTTCAACTTGCATTAAATTTAATTTATGAGTTATATCTAATAAATACTTGAAATAGAACAGTCCTCTAAAGAACGCTACCATCTCCACCCATGGTATACATAACTATATAAACTGGTTTCAGCCTTAAATTAATTACATAATTTTTTTTAAAATATCCAAGATTAAAGGAAAATATAAGGTATACCTCAATTAAACCAATTATAAATCTGTGTAGCTTAAAAAGAAGATTAACTCAACACGAAATAATTAGTAATACTAAGACGGTTGTGATTTAATATGGCAGGAATAGTAGGATATGGAGTTTACATACCTTCATACCGTATAAAGGTTGAAGAGATTGCAAAGGTCTGGGGAGACAATGCCCAGGCAGTTTCCAGGGGATTGGTAGTTAATGAGAAATCAGTACCAGCCCCAGACGAAGACACAGCCACCATATCAGTGGAGGCAGCACGTAATGCACTTAAAAGAGCATGTATTGATCCCCAGAAGATCGGGGCAGTATATGTTGGCTCAGAGTCACACCCTTACGCAGTTAAACCCACTGCAACCATAGTGGCAGAGGCTGTGGAAGCCAGCCCTGATCTCACAGCAGCAGACATGGAATTTGCATGTAAAGCTGGAACAGCTGGTATGCAAGTCTGTATGGGACTGGTTGATTCTGATGCAGTAGAATATGGTCTTGCTATTGGTGCAGACACTGCCCAAGGAGCTCCCAGCGATGCACTGGAGTACACTGCATCTGCAGGAGGAGCAGCGTACATCATTGGATCCAAGGATACTGTAGCTGACTTTGAAGATACTTACAGTTTCACCACCGACACCCCTGACTTCTACCGAAGGGAAGGACAACCATACCCCCGCCACGGAGGGCGTTTCACCGGTGAACCAGCATACTTCAAACACGTGCTCTCTGGAGCCAAGGGAATGATGGATAAAATGGGCACAGAAGCCTCTGATTATGATCATGCAGTTTTCCACCAGCCCAATGGTAAATTTTACATAAGAGCGGCTAAAAAACTGGGATTCACAGAAGAACAGTACAAAACAGGACTCTTAACACCAATGATTGGTAACACCTACTCCGGGGCAACACCACTGGGACTGGCAGCCATTTTAGATATTGCACAGCCTGGTGAACGTATTTTTGCTGTTTCTTACGGTTCCGGTGCAGGTAGTGATGCCTTCAGCATCACTGTTAATGATAAAATAGAAGAAAAACGTGAACTGGCTCCTAAGGTTCAGGATATGATCAAAACTAAAGAATACGTGAACTACGCCATATACGCCAAGTTCAAAGGAAAAATGAGGATGGCCGGTCTAACTCCACGTTAAACATTAAAAATTAATATAATGGAGGAATGTTAAATTGAGAGATGTTGCAATTATTGGAGTTTCACAAACCAAATTTGGTGAACTGTGGGACATATCCTTTAGAGATCTGATTACTGAAGCCGGAATGAAGGCTGTTGCCGATGCAGATATTGAAGGACAGGAACTGGAAGCCATGTACGTTGGAAACATGACTGCAGGTCTGTTCATTCAGCAGGAGCACATTGCCTCACTGATTGCCGACCATTCAGGTTTAACACCCATACCCTGTACTAGGGTTGAAGCAGCCTGTGCATCAGGTGGTTTAGCCCTTAGAAGCGGAATTATGGCTGTAGCCTCTGGCTACCACGATGTGGTTATCTCCGCAGGAGTAGAAAAGATGACCGATGTGGTGGATCCCACCCCTGCCATTGCCACTGCCTCTGACCAGGAATGGGAAGCCCAGCAGGGAGTTACCTTCCCCTCACTATACGCCATGATGGCCCGCAGGCACATGTATGAATACGGAACCACCAGGGAACAGCTGGCCATGTTCAGTGTTAACAACCACAAGAATGGTGCCCTGAACCCACTGGCCCAGTACCCCTTCGAAATTGGTGTGGACCAGGTTTTAAACTCAACTATGGTGGCTGACCCCCTACGATTACTGGATTGTTCCCCGGTAACTGACGGTGCAGCAGCAGTTATACTCTGCCCAGCAGAGGATGCCCGCAAATACACCGACACCCCGGTTTATGTTAAAGCCTCAGCCCAGGCATCCGGTACCATTGCCCTTCATGACCGAAGGGATATTACCACCATTGACTCCACAGTACATGCATCCAGGACTGCATATGATATGGCAGGAGTGGGACCTAAGGACATAGATGCAGTGGAAGTACACGATTGCTTCAGCATCAATGGCATATTAGCCATTGAGGATCTGGGATTCGTGGAAAAAGGACAGGGTGGTAATGCTGTAGAGGAAGGTTTAATTGCAATTGATGGTGAAATACCAGTAAACCCCTCTGGAGGACTTAAAGCACGTGGACACCCGCTAGGAGCCACTGGAATTGCCCAGGCTGCTGAAATGGTCTGGCAACTCAGAGGAGATGCAGGTAAAAGACAGGTTGAGGGCATTGAAATCGGTATGACCCACAACATTGGTGGTACCGGTGGTACTGCTGCCGTGCATATATTTGGGCGTTAATTAAACCATTCGATGGCAATAAAAAATCAAAAAAAGGAAAGAGTCTTAAATAGATTCTTTCTAATTATCTATTTTTTACTTAATTTTAACTGACTGATTTTGCTTATTTTAAAAAGAATATTTATAAAGGGATATTATCATTTTAAAGGCAACCCACAATTTTCCCATCCCATTATTCCACCAGCCATGTTGTACAAATTTTTAAAACCAAGCTTACTCATTATATCTACACTGGCTCCACTTCTCATTCCAGATCTACAGTAAACCAGATATGTTTTACTTTTATCCAATTCCTGTACTTTTTTCTCAAAATCTCGTGATTGGTAGTCTATTTGGATGGAATCCTCAATATGGGATTGATTGTATTCCCCGAGGGTTCTAACATCCAGTAAAATAAACTCAGGGTTCTGTTTATTTTTCTGAATCATTTCAAAAGCTGAATTTGGATCCAGATCAGTTGCAGAATTTGATGATGGTTTTCGTCCAAACATTTTAAAAACCTCTAAAAAATGGTTAAATATTCTTTATTTTTTATAATGAATAAATGTTCGTTATTTTGATGGATTATTATAACCAAAGAAAAACCCAATAACTAAATAACGATTGTTAAAGAGCTTTTAATAACAATTGTTAAGATTTAATTTTTACCAGAGTTTCAACACTAAACAACGATTGCCCGATTTGGTAGAATAATTAATGATTTTGTAGAATTAATATTTGCTAAACAGACCATAGAATATGTTAAAATGGCCATAAAATACCGAAAATACAGATTTTAAAAAAATACCGTAGAAATAATTTAAAAAAATAGAAAAATGAGTAAAGTCAGGTGACTTTACATCATTGGTGGCATTCCACCAGGCATTCCGCCCATTCCTTCCATTCCACCCATGTCAGGTTCTTTACCTGCACCAGTGGATGCAATGACGTCGTCGATCCTTAGGATCATTTCTGCGGCTTCTGCTGCGGATTGGATGGCCTGTTTTTTGACTCGGTGAGGTTCGATGACTCCGGCACGGTACATGTCGGTGACGTCGCCTGTGAATACGTTGAGTCCCATGTATAATGATTTTTCATGGGCTGCTCGTAGATCTACCAGAGCGTCAATGCTGTCCAGTCCTGCGTTTTCAGCCAGGGTTTTAGGTACAACTTCCAGTGCTTCTGCGAATGCAGTAACAGCTAGTTGTTCACGGCCGCTGATGGTGTCAGCGTATTCTTTGAGTCCTTTGGCTATGGAGATTTCTGCAGCTCCTCCACCAGAAACAACTTTACCGTCCTCGATGGTTGCAGCAACTACGCCAATAGCGTCTTCGATTGCTCTTTCGATTTCATCTACCACGTGCTGGGTTGAACCGCGGATGAGTAAGGTTACTGATTTTGGGTCTTTGCAGTCTTCCACGAAGATCATTGCTTCGCCGGAGATTTTCTTTTCAGCTACGGATCCTGCTAGTCCCAGGTCTTCGAAGTCCAGGTCTTCGATGTTGGAAACTACGGTGGCTCCGGTTGCCCGGGCGAGTTTTTCCATGTCTGATTTTTTGACTCTGCGTACAGCCATGATTCCTGCTTTGGCCAGGTAGTGCTGTGCTAGGTCGTCGATTCCTTTCTGACAGAAGAGTACAGTTGCTCCGGCATCGGCTATTTTGTTAACCATGTCCTTGATCATCTGTTCTTCTTGTTCAATGAAGGCCTGCATCTGGGCAGGGTCAGTGATTCGGATTTCAGCGTCCACTTCGGTTTCTTTAACTTCAATGGCACTGTTTAATAATGCGATCCTTGCGTCTTCCACTTTTTTAGGCATTCCAGGGTGTACTGGTTCTTTGTCGATTATGACACCGTTTACGAGCTGGGAGTCATCGATGGTTGCTCCGTCTTTTTTCTCGATTTTGATGTGGTCCTGGTCGATTTCACCGTCGTCTTCCACCTGTTTGACTGCGCCAACCACTAGTTCTGCTAATGGTTCTCGTGCTTTTTCAGTTCCCTTTCCAGTCATGGCGGTCATTGCCACTTTCAGGAGGGTTTCACGGTCTTCTGCGTCAATGGCTATGACGTTCAGGATTTCCTGAGATTTTTCAGCTGCTTGCCTGTATCCCATAGCTATTATGGTAGGGTGAATGTCCATGTCCAGGAGGCTTTCTGCCTTTTTGAGTAGTTCTCCTGCGATTATAACTGCAGTGGTGGTTCCGTCTCCCACTTCATCTTCCTGGGTTTTGGCTACTTCTACCAGCATTTTAGCAGCAGGGTGCTCAATGTCCATTTCTTTGAGGATGGTTACTCCATCGTTGGTTACAACAATGTCACCTAATCCATCTACGAGCATTTTGTCCATTCCCTTTGGACCTAAAGTGGTCCTTACGGTTTCTGCTAAGACTTTTCCTGCTAATATGTTCATTCTCTGAGCATCTCTTCCTAAAACTCTTGAAGAGCCCTCAGGCATTATAATAATAGGTTGTCCTTGTCCTTGTCCTAATTGTGCCACATTATCACCTCAAATTGTTTTATGTAAATGATCAGTAGGTTAGCGATTATATAAATAGTTTGCTATTGTAGGGTTGGGTTGATTTTTAAAAATGATGTAGCACCATTGGATATGTGTGTGCACCCGTTAGCTTTTGAAAAGTGGTTATAACAAGACATTATTAAAATAGAGAATAGACTTTTAAAAACTATTAAAATAGAGAATAGACTTTTAAAAACTATTAAAATAGAGAATAGCTGATAAATGTGGAATAAATAAAATTTGATGAATAAATATAGTGGAGAATAGATAAGAAGTATTTTATTAATCCTTTTCTATTTTCTTCCACATCACTGTACCATTATTATTCCTTGAACGGAAGTAACCCTTCCTCTCCAGGTTTCTGAGGGCGTGTTCAAAGTTCTGCAGGGAAAGTTCAGTAAATCCCATATCAATTATCCATTCAAAAAGATTGTCCAGGTTATCCTCTTTATCAGGGAGTAACAGGTAGATATTAGACTGGAAAGAAGTCAAGTCCTTTTTAGGTTTTTGGGTTAACAGTTTGAACTGATTTTTTATCTCCTGCAATTCCTTTATTTTCAGATCCTTTTCTTCCATTTGTTTGAGTAATACCTGAATCTCATCTTCCATTTTCTGGATGATTTTATCCTGATCTTTTCGTAACTCCTGCAGTTTGCTGTGCTCTAGAACCAGGGACCTGGAAGATTCATTCTGGCACTTTTTAAGCTCGATCTTCAACTTGCTGATCTCTAAAAGGCAGGCTTTAACCAGCTGCCTTAACTGTTCTCTCTCGGTATCCTTCAAAAAGGCCATGTTTATCACTTAGATAGTGGAATTATTATTATCAATACAATCATTAATTCTAATCTTATTTATGCACCAATCTCCTTTTAAGCTTTGAGATATGAATGCATCCAATAATAATCTCCAAGAAAAGAATATTCACACTTCTAAAATTTCACTTTCTAAAATAAAAAAAAATCTAAAAAAAATATTGATGAATTCAAAAAAAGAATCTTTATAAAGTCTTATGATGCAGAATACCTGCAAATACATAAAAAAGGAGTGAATACATAAAAAAAGGATTCAAATTAAATTATCTGAAAAAATAAGTTAAAATAGGAGCTAATATTAATATAACTCCTACATTATCTCTGCAATAAGCTCTGCATTTAATATGGATGCTCCTGCAGCACCCCTAACCGTGTTATGACCTAAAAGCACATATTTCAGGCTTTGAGGGAATGTTGCATCCTGCCGGAGTCTGCCCACAGTGACTGCCATTCCTTTTCCCCTCATGCGGTCCATGCGTGGTTGGGGTCTGTTTTCCTCTTCCCGGACAATAACTGGGTGTTCTGGGGCAGAGTACAAGTTCAACTTTTGAGGAAGCGCCTGAAAAGTCTGCAGGGATTTTTTAACATCTTCCAGGTTGAACTCTTCATCCATTTCCATGAAAACAGCCTCGGTGTGACCGTCAACCACCGGGACTCGGTGGCAGGATGTGCTGACCCCGAAGGTGGCGGGTTCCACATTCTCACCGTCAAAATCACCCAAAAGGTGCAGGGTCTCGGATTCCATTTTTTCCTCTTCCCCTCCAATGAAGGGTACCAGGTTGTCGATCATGGCCATGGAGGGCACTCCATTGTAACCTGCTCCAGAAACTGCCTGCATGGTGGATACGTATACTCGGTTGATATCGAACTGGTCGTATATGGGTTTCAGGGTGAGTACCAATGCTATGGTGGAACAGTTGGGATTGGTGACAATGAATCCATCCCATCCCCTGTTTTTCTGCTGGATTTCTATGAGGTCCAGGTGTTCCGGGTTCACCTCCGGTATGACCAGGGGCACATCTGGTTCCATGCGCATGGCACTGGCATTTGATGCAACTTTCATACCTGCTTCTGCGAATTTAGGCTCAACTACTGCTGCATTTTCGGCAGGTAGTGCTGAGAAAACTATCTCCACATCCTTCACCTGGCTGGGGTCTGTGTCCACTACCACCGTGTCCTGCACTGTCTCAGGGATGGGTGTGTCCATGTGCCAGGTCACGGCATCCTGATATTTTTTTCCTGCAGAACGCTGGGAGGCAGTCAGAGCAGTTATCTCAAATTTGGGGTGATCCTCGAGAAGTTGTATAAAACGCTGCCCTACCATTCCTGTTGCACCTAAAATACCTACATTTACCATATAACCACCTTTTAAACCTTTCAATATACTGTTTATTAATTACTGTATCCATCAACTCTATATAATATTATCACTTCTTTCGATTTTATACTCACATAAATCATGGAACCATAATTTTACGGAATACCATAATCCCAGAATATCTACTTCTTTGATTCAATATTCTTTTGTAATTTGATTCAATGTTCTCATGTAATATTAATGGAATTATGTTAGAGCATTATGTAATCATTATGGAACACTCTCATAATCCCAGAACATCACCCATATTACTAATCTTTCCCTTTTCAGCTGTCACCACGTATCGAACAGCCTTGATCACACCATTAACAAATGCTTGCCTGGTACCGGCTCGGTGTACGATTTCCAACCGTTCTCCATCCCCGGCGAATAGAACTGTGTGGTCTCCCACTATGTCTCCACCACGAACTGCGTGAATCCCAATTTCTTCAGGTGTTCGCTCACCAACCATTCCTTCCCTGCCGTAGACTCCTACTTCATCCAGGTTACGGTTTAGGGCTCCGGCTATGAGTTCAGCGGCTTTTACTGCAGTTCCAGATGGTGCGTCCTTTTTGTGCTTGTGGTGTGCTTCGATGATCTCCACATCGTAATCTGTTAAGATGGATGCCAGCTCTTCCACTACCTTAAAGAAGACATTCACTCCCACTGCCATGTTAGGGGATATGACTGCCCCTACCTTATTGGTTTCTATAGCGGATTGGTTCGATTTCATCTGTTCTTCGGTGAAACCTGTTGTTCCCACCACCAGATTAACACCAGATTCTGCAGTGGTTTTTATGGTACCAACTGCTGCTACTGCAATCGTGAAATCCACCAGTACGTCTGGTTTTTTCACATTCAGTGTTTCTCTAAGCTTTTCTGCACCCACTATGGGTACGTTAATTGGTCCAATTCCCATAACTTCCCCTACATCTTTCCCTTCCAGGGGAGTGTTAGGGGCTTCAATGGCTGCCACAACCTGCATATCATCCTGTTGGAGGATAGTGTTGATGATCATGGACCCCATTCTTCCACCGGCACCGGTTACTGCCACATTTATCATAATATATCATCTCCTAGATTGGTAATCTCCTAAAGATCCCTTATTAGTAATTTCCTAAAGAGGAGTAATTCTCCTAGAGATACCTATTTTAATAATTTCCATAAAGATTGATAATTTCCCCAAAGATCCCTAATTTGATAATTCTTCCCTAATTTGATAATTCTCCAAGAATCATAAAAAAATAAATAAGAGAAAAATAGGGTGTGATTTTAAAAATCCAATGGCCTGGATCCAGGCAGCTAAAATAGATTTAGTCTTAAAAAGAAGGAAAACTAAACAGTTTAGATCAACTGCAGGTCCAGGAGTACCTTCCTGAGTTTTTCCTGACTTTCTTCTCTTAATGGGACCAGTGGCATGCGAACATGACCTGCCGGTCTACCCATCATGTTGAGTGCTTCCTTGGCTGGCACTGGATTGGACTCAATAAACAATACCTTCATCAGATCGTACAACTCGTAATGAAGATCTTTGGCTCTTTTAAAGTCTCCTTCAATGGCCTTTTTAACCATTTCACTCATTCGTGCTGGGTCAACATTCCCCACCACACTGATAACTCCATTACATCCCTGGGATATCATGGGTAAAGTGAGGTTGTCATTTCCAGATAGGACCAGGAAATCATCCACATCCAGGCTTTTAAGTTTATGGATGGTCTGGGAAACTTTGTCCAGATCAGGGTTGGCCTCTTTGATGGCTACTATGTTATCCAGCTGGGCTACACGTCCAATGGTTTCCACATCAATATCCGTCCCGGTACGGGAAGGAACATTGTAAACGATCATGGGAATGTCCACTGACTCTGATAACATTTTGTAGTGTTCGTAAAGCCCGTGCTGCTGGGGTTTATTATAATAAGGCGTTATTACCAGTGCGTAATCTGCACCGATGTCTTCCGCGTATTTTACCAAGTCCAGTGCTTCTTTGGAAGAGTTGCTACCTGCTCCGGCCACTGCGGCTGCCTTGCCCTTCACTTCATCAACCAGGATTTCCATCATCTTCTTCTGTTCCTGGTGGGTTATGGTGGCGGACTCACCGGTGGTTCCGGCGGCCAGTAAGCCATTTACACCTCGTTCTAGGAGATAATTCATGTTCTCCCTCATTCCCTCTTCATCCACTTTATCGTCGCGGGTGAATGGGGTTACCATAGCAACTGTGGTACCTTCCAATTTCATTCCAAGACTCTCCTTACCATTTCATAAGCTCTCTTACCATCATTCCAGTCTACAAATATAACCACTGATGTCTGACTTGATGAGATTTCCACTATGTTTATTTTATTCTTACGTAAAGGTGCGGTGATTTTGGTAATAATACCCGGAGTGTCAATGAAGTCCTGGCTGTTGACGCTGATCATGGCGATCTCACGACCCAGTGACAGGGAACTCATATCCGGACTCTTCACCACCACCTCATGAAGGATTTCATGGGCAGCATCAGCCATTGATTTATCAATAAAAAGGGTTATTGAGTTTTGACCGGTAGAAATACCGTAAATATTAATATTATTATCCTGCAGGGTTTTGGTGAGTTCAGCCAGGATCCCTACTTTGGTCAGGATCTCTTCACCAACCACTGCAATGACTGAAATGGGTTCATTGTTGAGAGTGGTTGATCTTAACATTTTATCCTTTGAGGGACCCATTATATCTGTTCCAGGTGCTGAAAGATCACCATGCTCAAATCCTATGATTTTGGCATTTATTTTGGGGTCTTTGTAGCGCAGTGCATGGGGATGCAGTACCTGGGCTCCGTGTGTTGCCAGATCTCTCATCTCCTCCACACTGATCTTGTCCAGTTTCCTGGCAGACTGTAGTTTATTGGGATCCGTGGACATCACTCCTCCCACATCGGTGACAATGATCACCTCTTCTGCCTGGAGGCAGTGACCCATCAGGAAAGCGGTTATATCACTTCCACCCCTTCCCAGGGTGGTGATGTTGCCTTCTTTGTCTTTTCCCAGGAAACCGCAGATAACCGGTATAACTCCCTGATCCAGTAATTTCTGGATCTCCCTGGATCTGATCTCGGTCTCTGCAAAGTCAATTTTAGCATTTAAATAGTTGCTGTCAGTTATAACTGGCCAGAGTTCCATATGAGGATCTATATACTCGGATTTAACACCCAGAGATTCAATAGTAGATGAAAACACCCTTACACTGGTAATTTCTCCCATGGAGACTATATCTGCCATCTGTTTCTCGGTTATGGCATCTCCTATGGATTTATTTACAATTTCAAGGATGTTATCGGTGGTCTTGTTGATGGCTGAAACCACCACCACCACCTTTTTGCCCTGCATGTATTCTTTAACCACTGCACGAGCTGCTTTTTTGATCCTTTTTCCATCTCCGATGGATGTTCCTCCAAACTTGGCCACTATTATTCCCATAGCAACCAACCTAGAAGTAATTATTCTTAACTAATCGAGTCACATAACCTGCGATTTTGTTTCGCAGATGTTTGGTGCTTACAGTGGAGAATTCCTGCACTAACTTCTTATTTTCATCGAAATCTGTGGTGAATTTACCGGGATAAGTTTCAATCAGCTCTTTGGCTGTTCTTTTAACGAATGATGTTCTAATATTACCCATGCTTTTTACCTCCTTGAATTTTCTGTTGTTCTTTTTTGCTCAAATCCGTCAGTATCATAGTGATCTGGGTGAGACTGTTTTTATCTATTTCCTGCTCTTTAGCTATTTCTCTGATCTTATGATGGATAAATTCTTCCCTTTCCGGGTCATGAATTTCCATTCCCAGAACTATTTTGGCCTGATAAATATCAGTTGCCAGAGAAGTTCTCTCTTTAATGAGTTTTATTATTTCCTCATCCAGTTTGTCGATCTTTTTCCGAGAACTTTCCAAGAGTTGTAACGCTTCTGCCCTATCCATGGTCAACCACCTTGGTTCCCACATTATCAACCTGAGTTAAAATGACGTTTCCAGGATATGAACTCCATGCTTCATGAACCGGGCCTATATTATCCTCGGGAACAATAGCCACAAATGAAGGACCTGTTCCTGAAAGACCAGCGGCCAGTGCACCAGAATTTAATGCATCTAGTGCAATTCCAGCATCAAAACCTAAAGCTGCACTGTATAACATCCCATTTAAGGTCAGGGCTTCGTAAATATTCCCTTTCAGTGCTTCCTGGAATGCGAGTTTTACCCATGGTGACAAGAGTTTCATTCTACCTACATCAGATTGGGCAGTAGGTGACTTTCTATTGGGCATATATATTAATATATTTTGCTCCTCCATGGGCCCATGGTGGAAGATCTCCCTCCGTGAATTGTGGGTGATGGTAAGACCCCCCATGAAAGAAGCACTGGCATCATCAAATGCACCGGTGATGGTAACACCGGCCTCCAGGGAAGCATCAATTGCCAGGTTAAGTACATCTAAATCGTTTAAGCTATCTTGAGGAACCAATCCATCATTCACCAGAGCCTGGTATGTGGCCAGCACTACTGCATTGGAGGTTGCACTACTACTGGAAAGTCCAGAAGCCATTGGTAAAGTGGAACTGGTCTTTAAATGGATTCCTGTATTTACATTGAATTTTTCCAACACCTTACTTACACATATCTCCATGAGTGTGGTGTCAACATCTCTATCTACTTTGAATGTTCTTTTTGATGATTTTAAACTGGCTTCTGCAGTTACATAAAGCTTTATACCAAATGCAGATCCACAACCGGTTGATATGGCATTAATTACCGTGGCTGAGCCGGGAGATCGGACAATTGCTTTCAAATTATCACCTGTGAGAGCTTAACTCTGTTTGTGTATTGCACTATTTTATATAATAGGAATAAAAAGACTAATAAATACATCGATGGTGAGAATAAAAAATAGAAAAGAATTAATAAAATAAAATTATTACTCAAAAAATAATCCCTCTCAAATTTTATAAAAGTAGGATTATCATAAAAAAGAATTTAAATAAACAAGCATAAAAATTAAAAACGTTAGTTCATATTATAGTTTTAAAAAATGAGGTGAAAAATATGGTTGTTAAAGTAGAAGTATTCACATCTCCTTCCTGTCCCTACTGTCCCATGGCTATTGAAGTTGTAAACGAAGTTGAAAAAGACATGCCAGGTACTCTGGAAGTTGAAAAAATTGACATCATGGTTGACCGGGATAAAGCAGTTGAATATGGCCTCATGGCAGTGCCAGCCATTGCCTTAAACGGAGTAGTACGTTTTGTAGGCGCTCCAACTAAAGAAGAACTGGTAAAGGCCATAGAAGAAGAAAAAACCGGTAAATAATTTTATTTTTATCATTTTAATGAATGATTATGAGATATTAGTTAATAAATGATTACTAAGAAAGATTATTAAGTAATATGGAAAAAAATCATTCCCTTCAAAAATACCAGAATACTCCTGAACCTAATTCTAAACATGGTAGGGGGAATCAGTCATCCCCTCCATCTGTTTCTTTTCCAGTTGACAGTGAAAGTTATGGAATCACCACTGGAAGTGCAGCCACTGCCGCAGCCCTAGCCGCACTCTTATCCATAAAAGGAAAGGTTTCCCTAGTTAATATCAAAACACCAATGGGGTGTCTGGATATTTCGGTTAAATCTTCTCAAAAAATTGATGACTATTCTGGGAGGGCTTCAGTGGTGAAAATGCCCTACCATGACCCGGATGTCACCATTAACCTGGAAGTGCAGGCAGAAGTCCGTCTTCAAGATAAACCAGATATTACTATCATTGGTGGAGAGGGAGTAGGTAGGATAACTAAACCAGGATTACAGCTACCAGTGGGAGAAGTAGCCATAAACCCTGTTCCCAGAGAGATGATCAAATCCAATCTGGAGGATGCACTGCCACCGGGTAAAGGTGCAGAAGTTAAAATTATCATACCTGAAGGTCGAGAGATTGCCCATAGGACTATGAATCCACGTCTGGGTATTGTGGATGGCATATCCGTACTTGGAACCACTGGTATTGCCCGTTCCATGAATTCGGAGAGTTTTGAGAAGTCCAAAAAATGCCAGTTGGATGTGGCACTGGCTGAAGGATACAGGCAACTGGTTTTCGTACCTGGTAATATTGGGGAAAAACTTGCCCTGAAGTTGCTGGATGTAGAATATGACCAGATCATCCAGATGGGTAACCTAGTGGGTTACATGTTGGACGAAGCCAAAAAAAGTAATATATCCAGTTTAATCATTTTGGGGCATGCTGGTAAACTGGTTAAAATAGCCGGTGGCATCTTCCAAACAGAACACCGCCTGGCAGATGGCCGTCGTGAGATCATCACCACCCACACCGGACTGGTGGGTGGAGATAGGCAGACCATGGAAGAAGTTTTCAATTCCAACACCACCGAGGATATGATGGGCATCCTGGAAAGAGAAGGACTGCTTGAAAAAGTTTTCAACTCCATAGCCCTATCCATTCAAGAGCGCTGCCAGGAAAGGTTTGATATAAAACCCGAAGTACTTATTCTAAAGATGGATGGTACTTTACTCAACAGTAACCACCAGGTTAAACTAAAAACCCCAGGTTAAACTAATATTCTTAAATTTTATTTATTTAATGACCTGATTTAGCATTATTTATTTTACCTTGTAGAGATTTGCAATTTGAGATTGTAACATGAGATTGTAACATGAGATTGTAACATGAGATTGTAACATGAGATTGTAACTTGAGATTAATTTAAATCTTTTTTAAATAAACTGAGAGATTAATTTGATTAATAGAGAAAATAGCCTAATTTTATAAGGATGTTTTTAAGTAGTTATAGGTGCTATAAGAACTAATAGATGTATGAAAATCAAAATAAAATTATTCTATTGATGATCATTTAATTGATAAAATTTACTAAGATAAAACCTACTAATATTATGTAAACTTTTATGGTGAAATCATGCGCGTGTGCTTACTAGGACAATACCCACCTCATATTGGAGGTGTTTCATCCCATACTTATCTCCTCTCCAGGGAACTTGTAAAACGAGGCGATCAGGTTTATGTGTTAACCTACCCCAACACTGATGTTAAAGATATTGATGGAGTGAAGGTGGAAACTGCGTTTGCACCCAATATCAAGGGATTAAGGGGTTTATTTTTCTTCATATCCTCATTTTTCAAACTAATCGGTATGGTGCGCCGTTTCAATATTGAGTTGATCCACGCCCACTTCCTCCTTCCACCAGGGCTCATTGGAGTATGTGTAGGATCTCTCCTGGGAAAAAAAACTGCGGTAACTGCCCATGGATCTGACCTTATGATACAGGCTAAAAATCCAGTCCTCAGGAGTTTGATTAAGTTTGTTCTTAAAAAAGCAGATTACGTGCTGGTGGTGAACCAGACACTTAAGGATAAAGTGCTGGAGCTGGGTATAAACCAGGATAAGATTTATATAACCCCAAATGCAGTTGATGTGGAAAAATTCACCCCCAAAAAGAAGGAACTACCCTTTGACATAACAATAAGTCAGGATAAGCCCTTAATATTATTTGTAGGTAACCTGGTATATCAGAAGGGGGTTAAATATCTTCTGGAAGCTAAGAAGTTAATGAAAACTGATTCAGAAATGGTAGTTGTTGGTGATGGTCCACTGCGCCAGGAACTGGAGATGAAAGTACGTGATGAAAGGATCCAGGATGTGGTTTTCACAGGTGCTCGTAGGGATGTTGACCAGATCATGCCCTCTTTTAATGTTTTCGTTCTGCCCAGTACATCAGAAGGATTCCCCATAACTATCCTGGAAGCTATGGCCAGTGGCCTGCCAGTAGTGGCCACCAATGTGGGTGGAATCAGTGAAGTGATGAGTGAACTGGTGGGCATAATGGTTAACCCATCCAGTCCCACTGAACTGGCCCGTGCTCTGGATAAAATCCTGGAAAATGAAACATTGAGGAATGGTATGAGTGTTGCTGCCAGAAAACAAGCCCTGAAATACAGTAAAGTTCAGATACCTTACTAATTCCATTTATTATAGATTCAATTATTATTTATCACTAGCTCTATCCCAACAGTATAATTATAGATTTAACTCACCTATAGTTTAGGAATAGATCAGACTTAACAAATTAGGAATTAACAGACTTAACAATTATGAATAAATCAGATTTAATAATGAAACTGGAGAGTAATGGATATGGATGAAAAAGAATTCACACATCTTACCCGGAGCGGGGTGCACATGGTGGAAGTGGGGGATAAACCAGTTATCAAACGAACCGCCCTTGCCAGGGGAAAGATAAAATTAACCCCTGAAACCATTCACCTCATTGAAAAGGGGGAGCTGAAAAAGGGTAACGTGCTCACCACTGCACAAGTAGCAGCTATTCAGGCAGTTAAATCCACTTCCCAGATGATACCATTATGTCATCCCATACCCATTGGTGGTGTGGAAGTGGAATTTGAAGTGAACCCTGATTCCATCGAGATCACTGTGGAAGTGCGCAGCACCGGGAAGACAGGGGTGGAGATGGAAGCCATCACCGGAGTTAGTGTGGGTCTTTTGACCATATGGGACATGGTTAAAAGTGTGGAAAAGGATGAAAACGGACAGTACCCCTCCACTCGCATCACTGACATTGAAGTAATTAAAAAGGAAAAAATTAAAATTAAACTAGAGGAAATATGAATCTTGAATCCGTGGATCCAACCATCAGAAAGATAGTGCATGATTCTTATCCCCAGATTGAGGAGCTTAACCCTGCCCAGAAAGCAGTGTTGGATGCCGGGCTACTGGATGAGAAAGAAAACTACATCATCGCTATTCCCACTGCCAGTGGTAAAACTCTCCTGGGTGTCCTGGCAGCACTGCGCACCATCCTCGATGGAGGTAAAGTGGTTTATGCAGTACCACTTTTATCCATTCAGAATGAAAAGGTTAAGGAATTTAAAAAATTTGAAGAACACGGTATCAAGGTGGGTAAACATCCCTCATCATCCGACCTGGCAGTGATGGTATTTGAATCCTACGATGCCCTGACCCGTTTCAACTGGAACACCCTCTCCGATGTGGATCTGCTCATAGTTGACGAGTTCCACATGATCGGAGAGTACAGCAGGGGCCCCACCATAGAATGTGCCATAACCCGTTCCCGCCTCCTAAACCCAGGGATGAGGTTAATTGCCCTGTCCGCCACTCTCCAGAATATGGAGGAGCTTTCCACCTGGCTAGGTGCCAGGGTGGTGGAACATGACTACCGACCAGTACCTCTTTTTAAAGAAGTGCTCAACACCGAGGAGTATGGTACCAAAAACAAAAACGATGTTATTCTTCGCATCCTTAAGGATTCCATGGATGAATCCAGCCAGGCTCTGGTCTTTGTTTCCACACGCCGTTTCACTGAATCACTGGCCAATTACCTGGCGGGTAAGATCAAAAAGAGTTTACCTACAGATAAAAGAAAGGATTTCAAGAAGGTGGCTGAGAAGATACTGGATGTTCCCCGCAGAAGGGGATCACTACCCACCGAGGTGTGCCTGAAACTGGCAGAATGTGCTGAAAAAGGAATGGCCTTCCACCATGCAGGACTTTTCGACCGGCAGAAGGAGATCATTGAGGAGGAGTTCCGTGCAGGGAACCTTCTGATGATCACCGCCACCCCCAGTTTGATGTACGGGGTGAACCTCCCCTCCAAAAATGTTGTCATCAGGGATTACACCCGTTGGACCAGCCAGGGACCCCAACCCATACCAGTTTTTGATTACCTGCAAATGTCTGGCCGTGCCGGGCGTCCAGGATATGATAAGGAAGGTTATTCTTACTTGATTGGTAAGACATTATCTGAAGCCGAGCAACTTCAGTACCAGTATATTTACGGGGAGATTGAAGCCACCAACTCCAAGTTACTGGAAAACAGGGATGCAGTTTACCGTCAGATCATATCCCAAGTAGCAGCAGGGATGGCTCGAAACCTGGAGGAACTCGAGGAATTTTTCCAGAACACGTTCTCTGGTTTCCAGATGAGTCACTCTGAATATACATCCTTATTTGCCTCAGACACTATCCAGTTCCAGATTAAGGAGGCACTGGAGTTTCTCACAGAACATGGGATGATCCAGGCAGTGCCAGATGGTCTGCGAGCCACTGCATTTGGTATGTTAGTTGCCAAGAGCAACTACGCAGTGCAGACTGCGGTGCGTCTTAAGGAATTTGCCCGTTCTGGTGGGGAAGTTGACATGCCCCGCCTGATATACGAGATATGCCGCACCCCTGACCTGATTCCAATTTCATTTAAGGGCCGCAAAAGCCGTGACCCTGTACGGGACCGGTTGAACAGGGCAGGTCTGTTTGTGGTGGATGTAGGTAATGATGAAGCCACTGCTGCCACTCTAATGGAATGGATGGACGAACGGAGTGAGTATGAGATTGAAAATGCCTTCAATGTCTATGCTGCGTCCACCAGACGAGCAGCCTACGAGGCATCCCAGCTGGTGAAGTTCCACCGGGAGATATGCCAGGTTTTAGGTGTTTACACTGGACTGGATGCAATGAATATCCTTACCGCCAGACTTTACTACGGTGTGAAAGAGGAGTTACTCCCACTGGTGGTGGGGATCAAACGCCTGGGCCGCAGACGTGCCAGGGCACTGGTAGATGCCTTTGGAACAGACCTTCGCTATGTATCCCGTGAAGAACTTCTCCGAATTGAAGGAATAGGCCCCAAAACAGCTGAAAATATACTTAAAAAGTATCATGCACATGATTAGCCCATGATAGCAGTTTAACCTAAATTATAAGAAACCCCATGATTATCAAAGATAAAGAAAACTATGACCCTCAAAGAACTGGACTTCTCCCAGGATATATCAAAAAATGATCTTCTGGAGGCGCTTAAGGGCGAAGCTAACCAGGTGCACATAAATGACTTCATCAAAACTTGCAGCTTCCTAAAGAAGAATATGGAACATGTACATCCACATTATCAGGAAGAGTACATTAAAATGTACACTGAAGGATATTTAAAGGGTTATATTGATGTTAAAAAAGATAAAACTTCCTATTCCGGACAGGTTGATGTTGATGAATTGTCAGAGGCCATAAATCTCCTTCAAAAACAGGAAAAACTAATGGAAGTAGAGTATAGTAACAATCGATCATTCAAGCCTTACCTGATCATGTCCCTTTACACCACTTTCATACTGGAAGAACCCGTACACCCGGTGGGTACACCATTCCCAGGGGGTTTGAAGGTGCGCAAAGAGAAAGATATCTATTATTGTCCAGTTAAAGAAAATAATGAAGACAATCCCCTGGCAGTGTGTGGTTTCTGCATTGCCCTGCAGGAACCTGAAATGTAAAATTCAGTACGCAAAATAGATAAAATAACAGCCTGGTGATGGATTATGGTCAATAAACTCAGTGAAATGGATTTCAACCAGGACATTAGCAAAAATGATCTTTTTCTAATTTTAATAAATGAAGCACGTTCCATACATATTCAGGATATTATGAGGGGATCCAATTTCCTTAAAGAGGATGTAAAGTTCATGCCTCCCCAGGAAAGAGATGATATCATTGCCCGATTCACCAAGGCATTATTTGTCCGTATTAAGAATATAAAGGACGACCGTTCTACTTATTCCGGTTATGTTGATTCTTATAAGCTTAAAAATTTCTTAAAGATTCAGAATGAAAATATCAAAAATTCTCAGAGTCTTGATGAAAAGTGTTTCTACATCATCACCAGGGTGGTTAGCACCTACACTGCCTTTGTAAAAGAGGAGCCTATCCATCCACTGGGCACCCGTTTTCCGGGTGGTTTCACCCTGCGACTGGTTGATGGTGTTTACCTGTGTCCGGTGAAGGATAAACAGAAGGATACTCCCAGTGCACTGTGTCGATTCTGTGTTTCAGTGCAGGATAAGAGTATAGATTGAAATAATCCCTAAATTTATCAAATGTTTTATTCCTATTTTATCAAATGTTTTATTCTTATTTTAATAAAAATAATAAGTAACAACAACTGAATTTACAAAAAATCATATTTTTCCATTATCCTCTTTAAAATAGGAGTTAGAAAATAAAAAGGATAAAAAGTATTTAAAATCGAATAAAACCGAATTTGTAAGGTATTTTATTTTATAATCTAAAAACAGTTTTAAAAGTTATTGGAGTGCACAATATGGAACCAGCATCAGTAATCATCGCGGAAGATGAAAAAATAACTGCCATGGATCTGAAGCAAAAACTCATTAATCTTGGTTTTAAAGTTCCAGCTATTATCTCCAATGGAGATGATGCAGTTAGCACCGTAGCGGAACTAAGGCCAGATGTGGTGCTTATGGATATTGTTCTCCAGGGCAAGATGGATGGAATCCAGGCTGCACAGAAAATAAGCTCCCTGGATATCCCAGTGGTATTTTTAACAGCTTATTCTGATGATAAAACATTACAAAGAGCTAAAGTTACCAATCCCTACGGTTACATCATCAAACCCTACCAGGATAAAGAACTAAAACTGGTACTTGAAACCACCATCCAAAAACACCAGGAATATAGGGCTAAAGTTGAATTAATCCATTATAAAGGCCTGGGAGAAGGAGTACCTCTGACAAGTTATGATGAAGAGGTTTCATGGGAGGAACGTCCAAAGATACTCATTGTGGAAGATGAGATCATCACAGCAATGGATCTTGCAGCCCAGCTAGGGGAGATGGGCTACCTGGTGATGGACACAGTGACCACAAGCCAGGAAGCCATTCAAAAAGCTGAGTTATTCCGCCCTGATCTGATACTGATGGATATCGTGCTCAGCGGAGAACTGGATGGTATTAATGTTGCCGAACACATCCAGGACTTGGATATACCCGTGGTTTACCTCAGTGCCTACACTGACGATTCCACGGTAGAAAGGGCCCTTAAAACATCCCCTTATGGTTATCTGCCCAAACCATACAAAATTGATGAACTTTACAGTACTCTGGAAACTGCTCTGCAACAACACAAATCAGAACTTGAAAGGATAGAAAAGGTAGATCATAAGATCAGTGTTAAGGAAGAGGAGATGGTAATTGAAAAAACTGCGGTGTTCTTCATCAGTGCCATTTTTCTTTCATTGATTGTTTACAGTCTGGCCACCAGAAGTATGACCTGGCTCATGTACCTTTTATTCATACCTGCCATTTACAACCTGTTCATTGTCATAATCAGTTTAAAAAAACCTTCACCTGCTTTAGGAGTGGAACTTCCATTCACCAGCATTCTCATCCCTGCACACAATGAAGAGTTCACCATTGAGCGTTGTGTTCGTTCTCTGGGTGAATTAGATTATTATAAAGATGGGAAGCGCAACTATGAGATCATTGTGATCAACGATGGTTCCACTGACCAGACTGGTCCGGTTCTAAGCACACTGAAAAAAGAATTTGATTTTCTACGTATAGTGACCCGGAAAGCACCAAGGGCAGGTAAAGGTAAAGGATACGTACTTAATGACGGTGTGAGAATATGTCAAGGCGAAGTTATCGCTGTTTTTGATGCTGATGCCCGTTTAAAACCTGATTTTCTTAATAAAATCGTTCCGTATCTTGATGATGAGGATGTGGCAGGAGTGCAGGCTAGAGTACGTATGTACAATGCTGACAGAAACCTGCTTACCAAGATGCAGGAGGTCGAGTTTTCCATTTTTGGTAATGTCATTCTCAGAGCACGGGATGTAATGGACAAGTCCGGTTTCCTAGGAGGTAATGGGCAGTTAACCCGGAAGAAATTTGTGGAGGATATTGAAGGATGGGATGGTTTTGCAGTTACCGAAGACCTTAACATGAGCATTAAACTGATACTTGACGGCCATAAAATACGTTATTGCTCCGAAGCAGTGGTTTGGCAGGAAGCAGTACCTCAATGGAAGCCTTTCTTCAGGCAAAGAGTCCGATGGGCCACAGGGAACCTTGAAACATTATTTGTATACCTTACCCCCATTATAAACGCGAAAATACCACTTTACAAAAAAATAGATTCCATACAGTACCTGGTTTTCCTCCTGTTCACAGTGTTTGTGATGCTGGGATACATTGTTGCCATAATGAATTTAGGAAATATAATACGCTTTGCAATGGAAGCCCCTGTGATCATTGGATTAATATCAACAGTAGCCTTCTTCCCAGGGGTTCTTCTGGGGATCAGACGAGATAAAGTTGGAGTTTTAAGGGCAGTGTTTCGGGCAGTGGAATATTGGGCATACTGTCTTTACTTGATACCACTCTTCTTTGCTGCTTTTATTCACATGTTAACCCGTAAAGAGAGAAGATGGGCTAAAACTAAACATACAGGTGAATAAAGTTATAAAAGAATGAAATCATGAAGAGAATCTGATAATAAAATATATAGAGATATAAAAAATGTTTTAAAAAAGGTATGCTGACAAATAATCAAATAAATATGATTATAGGGCATAATGGGGGGAATATCATCTCTAATGAAATTAATGATAAAAATCAGTTTATTTCTCAGGAATACCGTGTTGAGCTGGATGAAATCAGAGAAAAAATCAAACAAGGCCATTGCAGCACTTTAAGGGAATGTTTACTGCTTTTTGAAGATCTGTTGGCGGAATCTCATGGAGAAGATCCGATATTATCCCACCAGTTCCAGAAGGAGATGGAAAAACTATCCCAAAAAAATCCAAAACAGTACGATCAGGTTCTAAAGAAGATGAAACAGATCACCACCAAACCCCTGCACTACAAACCATTAAGTGGTGACCTGCACGGTTCCAGAAGAACCCACGTGGGAGATTTTGTATTAATATATGGAATTGAAGACGGCAGAGTTGTTTTTCAGGATTATAATCATCACGACAATGTTTACCAAGACAAATAATAAGATAGAGAACAATTTTTTTTAATAATGGATCCATCATAAAACTGATATTTATTCCAACTCAACATCAACCAGTGGTTCCACCCTTTCCAGTGAACGTTTTAATGCATCATCATCCATTACAATCTTTAAAGCCCCTTTAGGGCAGATTTCAACGCATCGTCCACAAATTTTACATTTTTTCATTTCTCGCTTTATTTTTCCATCTTCCATGGTGATTGCATCTACAAAACACAGGTTGTGGGCACACAGTCCACAATCATTGCATTTTTCCTCCTGGAAAATTATTTCAACTCCCTCCATGGATGAGAAACTACCAGTCATACTCTCTGGTAGGTTTGGGGTCATTTTCCATAGACAGCAACAGTGGCAACAGTGGCAGATGGAAAGAAGTTCTTCTTTGGGACCTGTGTTCAACCAAAGACTGTCTATCTTATTTCTACCTATTATTGGCACCAGACCTGCTTCCTGACATTGATTTATGTGTTGAATTGCTTCATCTGCTGAAACTGTTCTCCCTAGCTTGGAAGATATTCTCTGACTACCTTTCCCTAAAAATAAACATCCCCTATCATGGGGATAATTCTGGCAATTGTTGGAAGTGCGGCATATACAGGTATTCATTATAAAATGGTATCTTGACCTTTTGATCATCTCCCTTAAAACCTGACTGGGGAGTACTGTATTTTCATTTGAAACCAGGACTGCAGTATTTAACTTCAGCTCCTGAACATTTAATGCAAGGTCGGTTTTAATAGCAGCATCCAAAGGAATTACCTGTATATCATCTCCTTCAAAGAGCATTTTATCCACCACCCAGGCCAGTGGAGGGAGTTTCTGGCAAGCTTTCGCCAGGAAAAAACGAGTATTGAAAGTTGAATGTATAAATCGTATGCTGAGATCTGAAAAGCTGATCTTTCTCATTGCATTCTCCTCATTTGGATAAAGTTATCATATCCTGTTTTTAAACTTTTTATGATCATATAATTTTCCATGAACACCACTACAGTTCATGAACACCACTACAGTTCCTAAACACTACAACGTCAACAAAATATTGAAAATAACATCAACATGACACTAATATTCCTGTTTTTTAATCTTTATTGCCTTTAACATCTTTATATCTTAAATCTCTTTACCCCAATAAAACCTCCAAATAATCTAATTAAAAATATTAAACATAATTTATTACTATTAACACAATTTATAACCATTAACTTCGATTTATAGCCATTACACATAATATATATTCGTAAAATCGATTTCTAACTAGTACAATAAATATAATCAATAAACTCGATTTACACTGGCAAATGTAATTATAACCAGTAAATTTACTGGTAAAATCAATAGAGAACTCCAGTTTATCAGTAAAGTATATATTTGTAATGACACGTAATCATAAACATGACAAAAAAGAAGAGTGTTTACATCCGTCTGGAGCCAGAGTACATCGAAAGAATTGACCAGATAGCCAAGAAAGAGGATCGTTCCAGATCATACATTATCCGCAGATTGATCATAAATGGACTGGGTAAAAAGTAATACTTTCCAGTTATGTTTTACAAATTGATTGATACGAGTATGATAATCTATAATGGATTATAAAAGTATGTAAGCACTGAATAAAAATGTGAAATACGACATAAATGAGTGTGAACACCATTAAAGATATTTTAAGCATATTTAAAAATTCAACACTGCTTTAACCCTATTTAACGGATGATAACCATGAGTGGGGATCAAATTCTACTTAGCCTGGGCATTATTATTGGATTGGGAATTTCTCTGCAATGGTTAGCCCGTACAATTAAAATACCAGGGATTATATTACTCCTACCCGCAGGTATGATAGTGGGTCCTGTTTTAGGTCTGGTTAAACCCTTTGAAATTTTTGGTGATTCTCTTTTCCCAATTATCACCCTGGGTGTTGGTATCCTTCTTCTAAAGGGAGGTTTTGAGTTACGGATTCGGGATCTTAAACCCAATGTGAGTAAGGCAGTGTGGCGTTTAGTTACAGTAGGAGTATTAATAACCCTGGCTTTAGGTACACTGGCCATTTTAATAATTTTAAAGGTCCCATTTATCCTGGCACTTCTTCTTGCCTCTATTCTGGTTGTTTCTGGACCAACAGTAGTGGGACCCATACTCCAGTTTGCCCGTCCCAAAGAGCCAGTGGGCTCGGTACTGATGTGGGAGGGTATTATCATAGATCCCATAGGTGCCAGTTTAGGGGTTGCAGTTTTAAGTTACGTTATTTCCCCCAACGCATTTCCCCTCCTGGATCTTTTTCTCACAGTACTAACCGGTATCATAATTGGACTGGTTGCAGCAGGGTTATACATTGGTTCTGAAAGATCCAGAAGGATTCCACCCAATTTAAGTGCACTTGTGGCTTTTATGTTTGGAATAATAGCCATAGTTAGTGGAGAATTAATATTACAGGAAGCAGGACTTTTCGCCGCAGTTACCATGGGATTAATTGTGGGTAATCAACGTTTAGCTCCAGCAAAGGGTATTGAAGAATTCACCGAGACAATTGAACCATTGATACTGGGAATTATATTTGTAATGCTGGCTGCTCTAGTCGATTTAAATGCCATGAAAACATATTTCTTCTCGGCCCTGTTACTGGTAGGTGTTTATGTTCTTATTGTCCGGCCACTGGTGGGAATGGTGGCTACCAGAGGTTTGGGCTTTGATTGGGCCCAAAGACTTTTTATTGGAGCCATGGCTCCCCGGGGTATCGTGGCTGCAGCTACTGCTTCATTATTTTCCATAAGCCTGTTAAAGGCAGGTGTTAATTTTCCACACCTGATGCCCATGGTATTTTTGGTAATAATATTCACTGTGGCTATATATGGGGTCCTGGCACCAATTCTTGCCAGGAAACTAAAAATATCTCAGCCAGGACGGGATGCAGTAGCAGTGATTGGTGACCAACCGTGGATCACCAGTTTAACCAACTCACTCCATAAATCAGGTTGTAATGTGATGTTGGTGGCCCCTGATGAGGAAAATGTTGAGAGAATTAAATCTGAACTTCCATATGTCACTTATACTGGACCTATGGCCCACTTATCAGACGAAGATATAATAGACGATGCTCATGAATTTAAAAATAGGGTAGAATGGATCATAATAGCCACTGACAATCCAGATCGCGTGAAAATTGTTCAAGACACTTTTCTATCCCAGTTAGGTTATTTGGACATGATGGTACTTGGCAGGTACCGGCAGAAACAGGATGAACTTATTTTCGCCAAAGGAGGATCAGACATGTTAATAAACACTCCATTTGGACTTTTTGGCCGCAACCAGGATGAAATATTGGACTTTTTAGATGAAGGTGCTGTTTTTGATGCCATTAATTCATCAACACAACCGGTTGAGGGTGGTGTTCCACAGGGTATGAAACCTTTTTTAAGGGTTTTAAGCAACGGAAAACTGGCTGTTCCAGCAGATACTTCACCCTTAAAAGAGGGTGAATGGTTAATAGTTGTTCGTTAATTCTTATAGAATCATTTGAGTTTTAAAAATCATTAGGTTTAGAAATCATTATGATAAAAATCATTCTGAAAATTAAGTCGAATAATTAGGATAAAATCATCATTGAATAAAGTTAACCCATGATAAAGTCAAACCAATGATAGTCAAACCAAATGATAGTCAAACCAAATGATAGTCAAACCAAATGATAAAGTCATATCCTATCTTGATACTCTAATTCTTTAAATACTATGGTGAATTTTGTACCATGGCTTCTATCCATGTTTATCTCACCATCTATCTGCTTAACCAAACTATTGACAAGTTGTAATCCTAAAGATTCAGTTTTTTTGAAATCTAGTTCTTTTGGGAATCCTATACCATTATCACTGATAATAAGCTCGTACTTATCATCAACAAGTTTTAGAGACAGGTTTAATTCTCCATCTCCACTGGGGAATGCATATTTTAGGCAGTTGGAGACAAGTTCACTGATTATCAATCCACATGGTACTGCAGTCTCAATATTCAATTTAACCTTTTCTACTTCTATGGATGCTTTAACTCTATCTTTCCTAAGGTCATAGGAATAAAATAACTCTGAAATCAATCTTTCAATGTAATCATCAAATTTAATGTTGGTGAAATCTTTGGACTGGTACAGTTTTTCGTGGATCATAGCCATTGACTTAACCCGGTTCTGGCTTTCTTTTAAAACATCCACCGCTATTCTATCATCGTGTACATGATGGGTTTGAAGGTTAAGTAAACTGGAAATAATCTGCATATTATTTTTTACCCGATGGTGGATCTCTTTTAGTAAAACCTCTTTTTCCAGGAGGGACGACTTTAACTGGTCAGTGGCAATTTTTCTCTCTGTTATATCAGTGGCTATTACCAAGATAGATGCAATTTTCCCTTCTTTTTCCAATGGAACCAGTTGTGATTCTATCCAACTGTAACCACCAGTTTTGTTAACGATCTTACACTGGAATGACTCAACCTTCTCGTTTTTTATTGCAAAGTAAAGATTTTTAATGTGTGCCTGGGCATCTTCATCTGAGAAAAGACCCAAATCTGTGAATCTTTTACCTGCTAAACTTTCTTTGGATAAACCCGAAAAATTAACAGTTGCATCGTTAACATCTAAAATTTCACCATCTAACCCTACCAGCACCATGTAATTAGGATCCGATTCAAAAAGAGTTTTATATTTCTCTTCACTATCACACAACGCTTTTTCCATTTCCTTACGTTGTTTAATCGGGTGCGTGGTAACTACTATTCCATCAATACCCGGAACATTCATCATATTTTGGGATATAGATTCAACTGGAAGGTATTCACCATCTGCTTTCCGGATTCTGAACTCGGTTGGAATACCCTGATTTCTCTTTTCATATACCTCACCTAAATCATGGGCAACCTTTTCTAGATCATCAGGATGTATGAACTCCAGTGGATTTTTACCTATGAAATATCCTTCTGTATATCCTAAAATACGTTCTGAAGAAGGAGAATCAAAGATTATTCGGCCTTCCCCATCCAGTATGCGAATAAGATCTGTGGAGTTATAAATCAAGGAGCGGAATGTTTCTTCACTTTTTCTAAGGGCTTCTTCAACCAGTTTTATATCATTAATGTCCTGGTTAACACCATAAAGCTTACTGGTATGGCTTTCTTCATCTTTTTTAACCCACATTCTCACCCAAAATGTTTTTTCACTGGATTTAATTAGTTTTCCTTCGATTTTAACCTGGAAAAGAGAATTTGATGAATTTATGGCCTGTTTTATTGTATGGGTTAGTTGTTCCTGGAAATCAGGATGAACATATCTCCGGGCAAATAATTCAACACTCATCCTGTAATCATCAAAATTTATTCCGTGAAGTTTGTAGAACCTTTCATTGAAAATAAATGTGTTACTGGGGATATCATATTCCCAGTATGCCATTTTAGAAAGATTTAAAGCTTCTTCACTCCGATTGTGAAGTGCTCTGAAATCCATTTCATTCTTTTTACGCCGGGTAATATCACGTGATACTCCGTGAAATCCGTAAAGTTTTCCTTCATCATCTCTGATACCGCTAATAACATTTTCCAACCAACGGATTGAACCGTCTTTATGGTAATATTCCAATTCAAGGTTAATGGTCCTGTCGGCATCACCTAGCCCCTGCACTTCAAGCATCAACTCATTTTTCAAAAACTCCTGGACCAGGAACATGGATTCAGGGGTTATTTGTTCATTTACCTGCTGTTTCATTCTTTCTTCTGGAGTAAATCCCAGAACATTCTCAATTGAAGGGCTTACATAGGTGGTCTGTAGTTCCATGTTCAGGGTCCAGACAATATCATTCATCTGTTCGGTTAAAAAACGGTACTTTAATTCACTTTCCTTTAGAGCCATTTCTGTTCTTTTACGTTTAGTTATGTCCTGGAATATGCAGTGTGTTTGCTTAACATTCCCCCGAATATCATACCCTATTTTTCCATCAAAAGATACATGAATTATGGAACCATCTTTACGTTTCATTTCAAATTCTATCCCATGAATTTCACCCTCAGCTTTAAAGCGTGGAAAGTTCTGTTTAAACTGATCCACATAAGCTGGTGCCAGGAAATCTGAAAAATGTTTCCCCATAACTTCATCCTTACTGTATCCCAATGTATCCAGCCAGGACTGATTAACTTCCAAAAAGTACCCATCTGCAGATAAGGATTGATAGGGGAGTGGTGCTTCATTATAAAGTGTTTTAAACCTTTTTTCACTATTTTTTAGCTTTTTTTCCATCTTTTTTTTGTAAAGAGCCAGTTCAACCGTGAACTGAAGTTCTTTTTTATCATAAGGCTTTAAAATATAACCATAAGCCTCGGTTAACAAGGCCTGTTTTACAACAGATTCCTCAGAATGAGCAGTTAAAAATATGATTGGTATATCCAATTCTTTGATCTTTGATGCTGCATCAACACCATTTTTTTCTCCCTTTAAAACAATATCCATCAAAATAAGATCTGGCATCAACTCTAATGCCTTTTCAATAGCAGCTTCACCACTGGAAGCTATATATGGAACTGAATAACCAAAAGACTCCAAAGCACTTTTAATATCCAGGGCCTCTATATTCTCATCTTCAACAATTAAGATTTTTGAATTAATCATTCTCACCAGCCAAGAATAATTTTATTCACAATCCTATTAATTATTTAGGAAAAAAGTTAAGTTATTACATTTAGGAAAGAAGTTAAGAGATACTTGCAAAAGCACTATGATTACTACAAATGCACTGGGATAACTGTAAAAGCACTAGATAACTGGCAATTTTTTAAAAAATCGAGAAATCAATGAAATAAGGATAAACAGCATTATAAATGATTAATGGGAAAACAAGGCAGATAATGGCAATAATTCAAATTCAAGTTAGTAATAGCCATGCTACAAGAATAAATCTCAAAATACATGATTATTTCAGAGAATTGTGGAATCTGGGCACAAAACTGGTTGAATTTGGGAAAAATTCTTTTTATAACCTTCTCTAAAAAGAGTACAATATCCAGTAATTTGCATTTGATGTTGGTTAATGAATTCTGTTAATTATGAAATTATGGATTCTATAATGTTAAGAAACTTAAATCTACTAGACACACACTTTGATTTTGTAAAACGATTTTGATATTGTGAAAACGATTTTGATGATTAAATCATATGCCTTATTAAAAATGAAAATTTATTAAAAACATATAGAGGTTTTAACATCTGTAATGATTCCCGGTTGAGTATTAGTAACATTTTAAGATTTGTTTACAAAATCAGCACCCTTATAACTCCATATTTGAGTTTTATATTTGTTTTGATCTTTCTGGTACCATGGATTCTTGGTAATCTCCAGTTACATAATTCAGATCAGGTTTTAACTCTCATTGAAGTTTTTGTTTTAAGTTCAGCCACACTTTCACTTTTAACATTCACTTATATCGCCGCAATGAGCGACTTACATGAAAAGGTGAAAAAATCAATGGTGACATCTGGTGAAGCCTTTTTCGTGGCCACAGTCCAGTTTATTGTGGGTTTAGGTCTTTTCTTAATGGTGAACCTCATCAAGGATCATTTTACCAATCCCGGAGATATTGCTCTAAGTTTCAGCATGGGAGGAGTGGCCTACGTGATCCTTATTTTAATCCAATTCATTGGAATGTACGAAGTGGCCTCTGCCTTAAGCAAATTTTTAAAAGGAGTATTTGAGGTTTATAAATCTTTCAGAGTTTTGCGAAAACCTCGTTTGTATGTGTTTTTAAGTGAAAAGTTAAAAAGTTAAATTAAAAAAGGTTGTAAAAAGTAGTTAAAAAGTAGTTAAAAAGTAGTTAAAAAGTCTCAATATCTCAATTCTTTATTTATATCTCCAATTCTTATTGAAAAAATAAGACCCTTTACAACCAATAACATACTGAGAATTATTTGGACTCATTTAAGTCATGATACCATCCTTTAGCCGTGCTTCCATGTACTTTGGGAAGAAGGAAGCTGCGCATGATGATCTCAAATATGGTTTTTATCATGTGCCGATGCTTCAGGAGATAACTGGGCCGGGCATAAAATTTAAGATAAGCCTCTATCAACTTTCTTTTTACCATTCCTTTGGTTAAACCCATTTTCTCATATTCCAGAATCGGTTCAAGAACCGTGTATTCCTCCCAGTTGCTGGTGCTTATAAGTCCATTTTTGTTTAACTCATGATAAATGGGAGTTCCTGGAAAGGGAGTTAAAATTGAAAACTGGCTGTAATCGGGATTCAGTTTTATGGAAAAATTTATGGTCTTGTTTATATCATCGGCGGTTTCACCAGGATAGCCCAGTATGAAAGAGGTTAACACGTTGAGTCCTGCATCTTTCGCACTGCAAACTGCATCTTCTGCCTGTTTAAGTGTAATTCCCTTTTTCATCAGGTTTAATATTCTCTGGGATCCTGATTCCACCCCATAGTACAATGTGCTCATTCCACTGCGCTTCAGTTTCTTGAGTAAATTATAATCAACCATGTCCACCCTGGAAGATGCAACGAAACTCACATCCAGATTTCTATCTTCAATTTCCTGGGCTATGTCATTGGCCCTCCTCTTGTTAAGCATGAATGTGTCATCCATGAAAGCAATATCCCTTATTTTGTATTTGTTCAGGAGCTCCTCAATTTCATCAACCACGTTTTCTGGACTGCGGGATCTGAATTTTTTACCCATAATCAAGGAGGAAGAACAATACCCACAGGCGAAAACACATCCTCTGCTGGTGATCATTCCCCCGGACTGGTCTTTGGAAATACCATAAGACTCAAATGGAATCAGATGTCTGGCAGGTAAAGGTAAGGAATCCAAGTCTTCTATGAGGGGTCTTGGTTGCGTGAATTTTATATTTCTCTGGTATAAGTCCTGGTATGCAATTCCACGAATATCCCCAAAATCCCGGGAATTTTTATCTATATATTTACGGGTCAGATCAACCAGGGTTTCTTCACCTTCACCCAAAACCACAACATCAAGTACTGATTCATTCAAAACTTCCCTGGGCATGAAGGTGGGATGAGGACCCCCAATTACATATAAAGAGTTTGGTAAGAGTTTTTTGATTAACTTCACATATTTCAGTGCTGTTTTTATTGTGGAAGTGGTGGCAGTGATGGCAATGATCTGGGGATTGAGCTTGGCCGCCAGTTGGGATATCTTTTCATATCCCATCTGCAACAGATCATCATCAACTATTTTCACTGAAAAAGAAGCATTTTCCAGGGATGACGCCAGGTACATTAAATTTAAAGGAGGAGTGATAAACCCCAGCCCATTCTTCACAGCGTTCTCATCATAAGGATTGATTAACATGACATCCATACTATCAACCTGCAGATTCTAGATCAATTAAAATTCGACCATCTGGTAATTCTTGTGCATTTTCAGGAAGTTCTTTTTTGATTTTCAGCCATTCACTGTAATTGTTAACACACCCTGGATCCGGAGCTAAAATATCATTGAAATAAATGTATGCCCGGGCTCTGCAACCCCCACAAATGTTTCGGGAGTTACAAACCCCACAATGTCCCTGGAGAATATTCTTGTTCCTGAGTTTCATTAAAATGTCATTGGATTGCCATATTACATTGAAATCATCCAATAAGATGTTACCAAGAAGTACATCCTCATTATGCGGGAAAAAGACACAGGGAAATATATCTCCATTGGGTTCTATGCTGAGGTAAAACCTCCCAGCACCACATCCACCAATAAAGTCAGCCAGTTTTTTTAGGGAATTATTGGTATATTCTGGATTGTAAAAGTGTGTGGGGATTACTTGAGCTTCTTTTGAGGCTAATGATTCAGCAACTGTTGCATACTGTGGTGCTGTGGATAAAATCTGCATGTTTCCTCCCCCATTTTGAGCATAAGCAGTTTCCAGTAATTTCTGCCTTTTTTCAGGTGAAATATCCATCTTTGCAATTTTCCTGCCATTTCCAGTGGGTATGAAGTTGTATAACATGAACCACTGCACACCAAGATCTCTTACAAAATCAGTCATCAGGGGTATTTCACTGTAGTTGTGTTCAGTAACTGTGGTGGCTACTTCCACGAAAAACCCAGCATCTACACAGTTTGCAATAGCCTGAACTGCCTTATCCCATGCACCACTGACTCCCCTGAATGTATCATGGGTCCCGGCATCTAAACCATCCAGACTGATCTGCACAAACTCCAGTCCTGAGTCCGCAAATTTACTGACAGTAGATGGTTTGGAGAGTCCGTATCCATTGGTGGCCATGGCCACAAACATTCCCTGATCATTTGCGTGCTCTATGAAACCATGAATATGGGGGTGTAGGATAGGTTCACCTCCTGAAAAAGCAACAGATGTTACACCTGCTTCTGCAAGTGAATCCAATCCCCTTATTATCTCACTGGAGCTAAGTTCATCACTATCTTTCTTACCTGCGTTTTCGTAGCAGTGTTCACAGTGCATATTACACCTTCGGGTGATGTTCCAGACCACTTGGAATGGTGCACCGGGCACAAAGGGTTTTTGAACACCAAATAAAGCAATACCTTTAATTACACTGCTTAAACCTTTTACCCAGTATGGATCTTCCATTACATCCATGAGCTGGGCTTCTGAAACCCCAAAATTAGTAGATCCCTTGTTTATAATGAAAGATAGGACCTTAGATAATAATGTACATTTTAAACACGCATGGTCCCTGTGGCCCAAACTGAGCTCTAACCCAACATCAACACGGTTAGCTCCATCTTTTTCACAGTAGTTCATGGTTTTTTTAAGAAGTAGTCTGGAAAAGGGATTGTTAGCAATACTTTCAAAAGTCCCTATCATCCCTTCCATACTGGTAGAATTAACAGATTCTTTTTTACTTAGTGTTTTTGTTTCATTGGTCACTGTGCACCCCCAGTTCACAAATAACCGTTGTAACAGAATAATTCAATGCAGATCATAAGTGGAAAATAATAGGTAAGGAGTTATGATACTATTCATTGAACAATAATTTAATGATTATGAGTTTAATTTAATGATTATGGGTCCATTAATTGATCCATAAACAATTTTATTTATATTAATTTGAATATTATAGTTTATATATTTTCGTATTACAAAACTACAATCTATTAAACTATACAGAATGTGCACAAACTTGAAGATTGGAAAAATAGATTGAATAAATGAATAATATTGGCTGAAATTGGACAAAATAATAAAAATTAAAATAGAAAAGTATATTAAGGCCCCAAATAATGAATCCTGTTCAAAAAGAGTTAAAAATACTTTTTAAATATCCCCTCTCTCTTCCACTGTTTTTATTTCTTCATAAGCTTTTAAACGAGATTTTTCTGCAGTTTGAAAGTCAGAATTTTCATCCAAAACCAATAAGGACATGAAAATCTTCTTAGCTTTTTTTAGATGAAATTTAACATTTTTAAGTTTCACCCTGTCTGATTTTAACCTTTCACTGGTAAATATAATCTCTTCAATAGAAATTAGTATAGTATAACCCTCTGCTGCTTGGGGAATCAGTTTCACTGCATGCCATATTTTATATGGTGTTATTCTATGGAGTTCTTCACTACTTGAAACATTTTTTATCCTGTTTTTAATATATAACATACAATTAAGACCATGAGATATCCGTTTCATTACAAACTGACATTCATCATAGGAGATTGCCGAGTTTTCAACCCTACTTTTAGCTAATTCTAGTCTGGCTATGGTTTTATCTGCACTGGCCATGTAATATTCCTTATTTTTTTCAAACACAATAGATAAAGGTTTTTTGTCAGTATAATCCAGGTAATGGGTGATCAGGGTTGTTTCAATTCCAGGCAGGGTTCGGTAGGACATGCCTCCTGCATTTTTTTCCGGTTTTTGGTGATTCATATCACACTACTCCTTGTCTTTTCTACCAAATGGTTTTTTAAATCGAATAAATGAAATAGGTGTTAACGAGAATTATGAAAATCGAAAGGGATAACAGATTATGATTCACCAATTTAATGGCAGATTTTCGGTTAACTGGTTTTTTCCTGACACTTAATACACCCAATCCCAGAGGGATTAATGAAAAAATAGTAATTATAGTCCAGTTGATGCTGGAAATGTTTAGATTAATGAGGGGCATGAAAAGGAATGATAATGTCGCCATTACTGCAGCTATAGCCCCTATTATAAACCCAAATTGACGACCGTGAACTACTACTGCAGTTTTTTTACCCCCTAAACTATCTGCTTCCATATCTGGTATCTCCACATTGATGATAAAGAGCAGCTCATAGAGCATCAGGGGTATGGCAAAAATGAGGAAATTTAGATCCAATTTTCCCATTAAAATCACATAACCAATCCCAGGCACAATAAATCCGGTTAATACCGTCGCTAATTCGCTTAACCCCCTATAAGATAATCTAAGAGGAGGGGCAGAGTAGTACCATCCCAGGAGGTTTCCACCTAATATCAAAATAAAGAATGAAACAGGTAACTGAAAGAGGATAGTGGTGATAATGGCCAGGAAAATGGATAATCCCATGAGAAGCAGGGCAAAATTTTTAGAAAACTCACGAAGCTCAGGATTGGTAACCAGAACTCCACTTCCCCCTGAAAAACGGGTGGGTTTCTGAAACTGGTCCACCTCAAAGTCGAAGTAATCATTACTGTAAGAAACAGATAAATGTGCAGCAAATAAAGCCGCATATCCCATTATCAATTTTTCCAAATTGAATTGGGCATTTAATAAAAGAGCCAGTAAAGCTCCGGCACAAAAGAATAAAAACCCTCCTAAAATGAATTGTAAGCGTCCGAGCCTGACAATTTTTAAGATAGTATTGAAATTCATTTTAAATAATTTGAAATTATTCTACTGAATTTAACTATTCTCATATTTTAATTACCTTATTGCTTTAATCACTCCAAAACTTCCCCGAGTTATCCCCCTCCCATTAATAAGAACATTTCATTACATAATTTTTAATTTTAAATTCTCATTTAATTGATTATATAATAATATGATTTTCAGTTGATTTAAAATAATTTGATTATAATAAAAATGAGTATTGATCTTAAAAAAACGCTGATTAACATTAGGAAACTCTTTTTTTAACCCCAAAAAACCCACTAACTAAAATTAGGATCTTCCTAAAAATTAGGATCTTCCGCCGTGAAGAACCTATACAATGATTCATTGCCTTTTTTCTTATCCCTGATTTCATCCATGAGTTTAATTTTATCTTCAAACTCATCCTGGTACTCTTTCTGGAACTTTTTCCACCGTTCCGGGTTTTTAGATAACCAGTTGGTTGATTCGTTCTTTTTTGTGGAATATTTCAGCAATGCCAGTTTGGGTGGTTTTTTACTGGATGGGTTAGATCCCCGCTTGGACCAGATTTGGCCCACCATTTTCTTGAATTTATTTTTCCGCTGTGGGAATTGGTGGGACTCTGTAGTACGGACCATACTTACCATTTTTACCCCTTAAACAATTTTGGGGATTTCATAGTATATTAATTTTTCTTAACACCGGTCCAGAAAACACTGCGCCATGGAACGGGTCTTGGGACTTTTACTATCCCTCTGGGATTTTACATAATTTTCAATAAGTTCTTTATCCTCTGATTCAGGGTAGATTTTGCCAAGGGCCTCAATAGCATAGGCCTTGATGAGTTCCTTCTGCTTGCCCTGGTGAATCTCATCAATATTCATGAGTATATCCACAATCTGGGATCTGAGGTTAGGCTTATTATGAGCCATCACACTGGAATTTAAAGCAACATGGGATGCAGTCATGGCTTTATCCCCCGCCAGTATCCCATAATAATCATCAAATATCTCTTCAAACTTATTATCATTATCCACACTGGTTAAACTGGCCAATATGTAGATGGCTATGTATTTATGGTAGTTATTGGGGCTTAGAAGCATTTCCTGGAAGTAATCCCATTCAGAATACAGGAAATGGGGATTATCCTCGGCTATTACTTGCATGGCCTTGAAACTGTTCTGTCGGATGGTGTTATCCTTGGATCGCACCCCCTCTTTCAGTTCCTGAAAAATATCCTTATCATTCACTGCATCTTGGGCCAGTCCCTCCACGTCAATGTTTTTTTCATTTAAATTTGGCATTTTTAGAATCTCCTTAAGATTTATTGAAAAGGGTTTTAAAATTTAGCTGGTTTTTAGTTTAATTTTATTGAACTTTTTGTATAATATTTTAATTTAACCGCTGATTTTTGGAAGTACCTCTTGTGGAAGTACCTCAGACAATATCACAGCTTTTGTTTAATAATAGTTAACTTAACATGGTAAACCTATTTTAATGTTAAAACGATTTTATTGGTAAAACGATTTTATTACTAAAGCTATTTTTATGGGTAAACCTATTTTATTATTAAAGCTATTTTAGAAAGTCCTTGGCCTTAACTGCCCTATACGTTTTACCCTTGTAATTACATGGGCAGGAAATAGCTCCACGGGGACATAAAGATGTGCATCTTAAACAGTACTCGCAGTTAAAACCATGCTCTGGATAATTTCCTTCTTCCAGGGTTATGTTATCCACAGGGCAGAGCCTTACACATATACTGCACTTGCGGCATTCTTGGTTATCTGTTTGCAGGCGCAACAGTTTCTGGTTGAGATTGGATTCTGTGATCTTCAAACTGGCAATGGATGTGTAGTAAAGTGCATCAGAAAGTAACGGGACCCTTCCCCATCTTGATTTCTCGTTGATTAAATCCAGGGCATACTCTTCTGCTTTTAGGAGTCCTTTTTGAACCTTTTCATGGCAGGTTTCCTCATCTTGAATGTAGAATATGTTGGGAGGCATTACAATCTCTTTAGCTCCAACAGGTTTGTATCCCTTCTTTTTGACTATTTCATGCACTGGACCCACAATTCCCCCTGAAAATCCGCCCAGGGTGTCCACCATAAAGACCTCTGTAGCTGAATCAGTTACTGGAAGTGCCCTGATGAACTTCCATACGAAGTTATAGGTGGATAATTCTGCTATTGGAAATCCCAACCCAATGGTGTGCTCTAAATTAACATCTTCAGGATTTGATTCTTCTATTTTGTACAGATTCACCGGGATACCGTTCTCCTGGAAGGTTTCCTGCATCTTTTTAACCACAAGTAAGGTGTTCCCAGTTCCGGAGAAAAAGTAAAAATCCACTGTTTCCATTTTCATCTACCTCTTTTTGGGGATGCCAAAAGAATATTTTATAGCTCCTTTAGGGCATGAATCCACACATTTTCCACATAAAATACATTCAAAGTCGTGCATATCTTCTTTTAATACTTTTTCTTTCACATCAAGACTCATTGGACAATTTTTACATAATTTACATTCCACACACAGTTCTTTATTGGCTTTAAGGTGAAGGGAGGGCCATCGGAAGAAATTTTTAATCTTTGTCCCTATGATCATGAATGGGGCTATGAAGCAGAAGTAATGGCAGTTAGCCCTTTTACCCGCCAGGATAGCAATTATGATTGTTGTTAAGATGATTCCATAGTAAACAATATATATGGCTGGTTCTGAGATGGAAACACCATATTTGGTCATGAATAATGGATCAATGGTATTTAATCCTCCAGCCATCACAGCCAGAAGTGCTATGGTGGCTATCCAGGGGACAAATAGGAAGTATTTAATCCAGTTATATTTCCCTCCTCTAGTGTTTCCATTGTTTATTGAAAAACAATATTCCTGAACTCCACCGGTTGGGCAGGCCCATCCGCAGAATGCCCTACCAAAAAACAGGGACAGTATAAACAGTGCAGTGAAGGTTAAAAAGCTTCCAGTTATTATTCCAAGTGATGCTCCCCACATAATCAAAAATGGGGAAAAATAAAATAATGTAACTGGAAAGAGTAAAAATGATATGAGTAATGTTGTTTTTCGGATTTTTTGTCTTTTATTATTCATGTAATCCCCAAATTAGACCTCGATGGGTGTTATGAATTTTTCCTCAAAATGTTGAACAACTTCTTCCAGTATTAGATTTTCATCGAATATCATGTAGCTTAAAACACCGTCCAGTGCTGCCATCAATGTTATGGCACTGGTTCTAGCATTGTGTTCTTTGAATTCTCCCATTTTGATTCCCAGGGAGAATGCACCTTCAAAGAATGCTATGTAATCCGAGGTGTACTGCTGGTAGTACTTTAATAAATCTGGATTTTCCATCATCTTTGCAATTGAAAGAAAGAGGAATGCAGTTTCTTTGGGATTTTTCAGCCAGTAACAAATGTAATTTTCTATGTAGTACAGTATTCCCCCTTTAACTGAATTACATTTTGAAGCATTGGTCATTATTTCCTTGACTTTCTGGCTTATTTTTTCATTGGCAAAGATCAACACCATTTCTTTGCTGGGGAAGTAATGGTAAAGTCCACCCTTGCTTATCCCTGCTTTTTTAGCAATGGCATCCATTGTGGTATTTTCATAACCTTTTTCCAGGAATACATCAATTGCTGCCTGCGTTATTTCATTTATTCTTTCATCTCGTGGTTTTCTTGGAACCATCCTTACCTCCTGCAAACCGACCGTCGGTTTGTATTTTTTTTGAAACTCATTTAATATAAAACTATCTCCATTAAATAGAGAATTAAAATGTAGAATGAATTAAATTACCCAATAAGATATTAAATCTTAAAATAAGATATTAAATACCAGAATAAGTTATAAAATCCCAGAATAAGCCATATCAATTGTATTGAGAATTAAATATCAAAATTAACATAAATAGAAAAAAAATTAAATAAAGATAAAGAAGCAAATAGATAAAAAAAGTGGAGTTTTAACCTCCACCATCACACAGTTCATTGCTCATGTCTATGTCTTCCAGGTTCTTTTTAATGCTTTCCAGCTTTTTCTTAGTGACTTCCTTATCATCAGTTTCATCACTGGATTTAGTAGCATTACGTCGGGATTCTCTTCTTTTGAATCGATTGTACTCTTCTTCGTTCAAAAGTTCAAGATAACGACTGTTGTACCATAACTCAGTGGTGTCCATTTTAGCCCAAACACCATCTTCATCACTTCGAACACTTAAAACCTCCCCTGCACTACCAGTACCACTGTAACGCACGTGAGAACCAACTAAAATCTCTTTGTTTTTCTGGTTTACTGCTTCCACATCTTCACCCCCGGTGTAATAGATTATTTATAAATATTTATCTCCCAATAAAGATTTGAATAGTAAAATATTCTATTTTTAATAGTTCTATTTTTTAGTGTCTTTACTTCCTAATATCTTTAATATCTAATTTCTAATATCAGGTTTAAATTTAATATCTGTCTTAATTTCTATTTTTTAATATCCAGCCTAACTTTCTCTTTTTTCTGAATCTCTTTTTTTTGAACAGCCTCTACCCTTGCTTCCAGTTCTTCTTTTTCAACATTTAGTAGTAGGTAATCCCCCACTTCCTCAATATCATCTGTTTCTATCTCCAGATCTTTTCTGGTGAGGCCAAAATCACTGGTTGATATGATCATACTGGTTATAATTCCTTCCTTTGGTTTTATGACCATATCCACAACTTTACCTATTTCGTTAGCCTTTTTATCCAAAACTCTTCGCCCGAAAAAGTCGCTCACTTTCATTTAAAACACCAGTTTATATTCTGTTTTTTTATGTATATAATTCTTATTGCCAATTTAAGGGGCTTTATATCCTTTTAATCTAGTCCAAATTTGAAGGATGAATGAGAAACACCACCACAACCAATTATTCAAGATATATTCAGATATGATTTAAGGGATGTGTTTTTATTTTCACACTGTCATTTATACAGTTTTAAAACCAATTATTAATAAGATAAATTGTAGGGAGTATGAGATGAATTTAGGGAGTGATGAATAAATGAAATATTCCTTTAAGATATTCAGTGTTTTCAACATCCCTGTGGAACTGCATATTTCATTCCTGCTTCTGATGGCCCTGATCTATGGTGTGGCCATCTTCAACCTGGTCCCTGGAGTGGATTTAAATGCAGCGTTACTAATCACCTTGCTTTTTGTTACGGTCGTCCTGCATGAATTAGCCCATTCCTATGTTGCTCAACGGTATGGTATTGGCATTGAGAAGATCGTGCTTTTACCAATTGGTGGAATTTCGGCTATGGAAGAATTGCCAGAAGATCCGGGTCAGGAATTCAGGATAGCCATTGCCGGGCCACTGGTAAACATTTTAATAGCCCTGGTTTGTTACGGCCTCTTTTTTGTACTGTTACCATCTTATCCTACCATTGCATCCTTCCTTAATTACTTTGCACTGGTAAATGTGATTCTGGGGGCGTTCAACCTGATCCCAGCATACCCTATGGATGGTGGCCGAGTTTTACGGGCATTTTTAGCAAGTAGAATGAGTTACCTTCAGGCAACGGAAACTGCCGCTTCGGTGGGTAAGTTCCTGGCCATATTTATGGCTGTGGCTGGTATATTCTGGAATTATTTCTTGATACTCATTGCTTTATTCATTTACATTGGAGCTGATGCCGAGTACAAGGAAATAATGATTTCCACCCTCCTGGAGGGAATAAAAGTAAAGGAGATAATGACCCCGCAAGTGAGAACAGTAGCACCTTCAACCCGAGTGGAAGAGTTAATGGAAGTTATGTTCCAGAATAAACATATGGGTTATCCAGTTACAGAGGGGGAGAAACTTTTAGGTATCATCACCTTCAATGATGTTTCCAGGGCCAATAAAGGAGATGAAAAGAAACCTGTAACTGAATTCATGACCCGTGACCTGATCATCACCCACCCGGAAGAACCTTTAAATGATGCCCTGGCCAAGTTAAGCCAGGCAAATATAGGAAGGCTCCCTGTGGTAGAGAATAACCATTTAGTTGGTATAATCTCCAGAACTGACATTATGCACGCCATGGAGATACTTAAACTAAAAAAATAATAATTAATTATAGATTTTTTCAGTACCATATCTGGTCTTTTTCAGTGCTAATCAGGTATTCACTTTAAATCATCTTATAAGAAAATCATCAAATTAACTAAAAACATATTCATATGAAAATGGATTTATGGAGAAAGGACATGAAAGAAGCCGCAAGATCCATAATAAACGATATATTGGAAGGAAAAATACAAAACAGGAAGGATCTGGAGAAGGCGAAGTTTCAGGTGTGCCGTGATTATAAACTGGACCGGTTTCCCCGTAACTCTGAGATACTTCAAATGGCCCGTGAAGGTGAAAAAGAAATCATCACCCCTATTTTGAAGAAAAAACCCACACGAACCATCTCCGGGGTGGCAGTGGTGGCAGTGATGTGCCCCCCACATAAATGTCCCCATGGGAGGTGTCTTTACTGCCCTGAAAGTACAATAGCTCCCCCTAGTTATACTGGAGAAGAACCAGCGGCATTGAGGGCAAGGATGTACGGTTTTCATCCGTATAAACAGGTTTACAACCGATTGCAACAATTGGAGAGTATAGGTCATCCTCTGGACAAGGTGGAACTTATAATCATGGGGGGAACCTTCCCTTCACGTTTTTTATGTTTCCAGGAATGGTTCATTACCCAGTGCCTGCAGGCAATGACCGATTTTGGGGTTAAGGAATATAAATTGAATTCTGATGATGAGTACACTGGGGGTAACATTGATCTGCAGGGATTCCAGTACCTGGAAGACGTTCAAAAGGCCAATGAAAGTTCCAGTGTTCGTTGTATTGGTATGACCTTCGAAACCAGACCAGATTACTCTAAAATGGAGGATGTGGATCGGATACTTAGAATGGGTGGTACCAGGGTGGAGCTGGGTGTGCAAACCATTTATAACTTCATTTATCACCGGGTAGAACGTGGTCACCGGGTGCAGGACACCATAGAGGCCACCCGTGTTTTAAAGGATTCTGGGATTAAAGTGGCAATGCATCTCATGCCCGGCTTATTCAGTGACCAGGAGCGTGACTTGCGGATGTTCAGGAGATTATTCTCTGATGAACAGTTCAAACCAGACATGTTGAAGATCTATCCCTGCCTGGTGACCAAGGGGTCAAAACTTTATGATTTATGGGAAAAAGGGGAATACACTCCCTATTCCACTGAAGAAGCAGTCAAGTTAATAGTAGAAGTGAAGAAGATCCTGCCAAAATGGGTGCGTACCATGCGAATCCAGCGGGACATCCCCTCCCAACTCATAGAAGCAGGTGTTAAAAAGTCCAACCTGGGAGAACTGGTATATAATCAGCTTAAGAAAGAAAAAGTTCAGTGCCAGTGCATCCGTTGCCGGGAAGTGGGACACCAGGCAGCCCATGGAACCTTCACCAGTAAAGAGAATGTTCAACTTTTAATGGAGAAGTACCGGGCCAGTGAAGGGGAGGAAATATTCCTTTCCATGGAAGACCAGGAAGCAGATGTTCTCCTTGGTTTTTTAAGGCTACGCATGCCATCAGAACATGCTCACCGCCCAGAAATCAGCCACAAAACAGCTTTACTTCGTGAACTGCATGTTTACGGGCCCATGATACCCTTAGGTAAAAGGGAAGATGAACTGTGGCAACACCGGGGCTACGGGGAAGAGTTACTCAAAAAAGCAGAAGAAATCAGCCGTGAAGAGTACGATAAAAATGAAATTCTCATTATCAGTGGTATTGGAGCCCGGAATTATTACCGTAAATTTGGTTATGAAAGGAAGGGGCCCTACATGGCAAAAAAGTTGGTTTAAATGTGGATGCTGACATATTGAAGTGGATTCACCCACTTCATTCTGTAATTATTTAATCATTTGAATATTAAAAAAATACCTAAAACAGTTGCAATAAACTTAAAACACTTGCAATAAACTAAATCACTTGCAATAGTAATAGATACCACAAAAAGGAGGGATTAATATGATATCCATAGAAGAACTGGCAGGAATGATAGATCACACCAATGTGCAGAGGGATGCCACGGATGACGATATTCACGCACTCTGCCAGGAGGCAGATGACTATGACTTTAACTGTGTCTGTGTAACGCCCACCCAGGCAGATCTGGCAAGTGAACTCCTGGAAAACTCAAACACCCAGGTCTGTGTTGTGATAGGATTCCCATTTGGAGTGCAAACACCACGTGCCAAGGCTTTTGAAGCAGAGGAAGCTGTAGCCAATGGTGCCTCTGAACTGGACATGGTGATGAACATTGGAGCTCTAAAGTCAGAACATTATTCCCTGGTCCAGGCAGACATCGCCGCAGTGGTGGGAGCAGCACGGGGCCACGTGGTGAAGGTCATTCTGGAAACAGCACTTCTTACCCGTGATGAAAAGATCATAGCCTGCCAACTGGCCAGAGAGGCAGGGGCACATTACGTTAAAACATCCACCGGATTCGGAGTAAGCGGTGCCACAGTAGAGGATGTCCAGCTTATGAGGGAGACTGTAGGGTTGGAGATGGGTGTGAAAGCTGCAGGTGGTATCCGGGACTTGGAAACTGCCCTGGCCATGATCGATGCTGGGGCCAGTAAAATCGGGACCTCCACCGGTGTGCAGATTATGGAAGAACTCCTGGAACAGGGTGAAACAGAGGATGTTTTCTAGATTACATGTGCTAATATTTAAATGAATTAAACAGTTTTTTTAAGTAAATAGAACATGAACCAGGTGAATTTCAATGGAAATTGAGATTGAAATATTAAAAAAAGGAACTGTCAAAGTACTCCTTGATGATCGAAACCCCTCAACTGCCCAGGAATTCCATGAAAACCTTCCCATGGAGGGTGAAGCCCAATTATGGCAGGAAGAGGTTTTCTTCCCTATTCCCTTTGAACATGACTATGAAAACCCCTCACCATCTGCAGATAAGGGAGATGTATCTTACTGGCCACCAGGTAAAGCTTTCTGTATATTCTTCGGAGATTCCCAGCCTGCCTCTGATGTGAATCATATTGGGAGAGTTGTTGAAGGTTTGGAGATTATGAAACGTGCCGAAGAAGGGGATTGGGTGGTTATTCGGAAGTAATAATCAATGCCAATCTAATCCTTTAAATTATTAGTTCCATTTTATTAACAATGCTCTAAGGTTAGTCAAAAACTTTTCAAAATTTATATAAAATCAAATTAAACTTCATCTAAAAATTTAACCATATTTACCAGATCATGCGCATTAATAATTTCTTTTTCAAGATCTAACTCCAGATAGGCCTTTTTTCCAGCAGTGTCACTGGAAGAAAGAACCATCTGCATTCCATATACCACTTCGTACCCATCCACTGGTGTGTGTCCAACTACTTGTGCATTACACCCTACGATTTTCAAGAATATCTGCATATCCTTGTAATTGAATCTGCCCGGTCGTTTGAATAGCATTCCTGCTAACTGTTGAACATAAAAATAACCATATTGTGTGATATTTCTGATGTCATCTAAGGTTTCCACACTTAGTGCTGGACCTGCATGACTTATGAATACTTTATTATCTGTTTTAACTGCTATGGGAAGTGAACGAAAATATTCCTCGTACTCTCTGAGTTTGCTTCTTCCCCAGTAATCTTTTCTGCTATGAAATTGTTCTCTCACATTTGATTCAAATTCACGGGTCTGATCAACACCCCCCTTATAGACCAGTGCCTCTGAAAGATGGGAGAACTCATGGTTTCCCAGAAGGAGATGAAAATTAGAATATGTCTCATCATAACTTTTAACCAGTTCCAGTACCTCAATGGAATGATCCTTTTGCCCGGGAACAGGATGTATCACATCCCCAGTTAGTACCACCTCATCCCCACTTTCTATAAATTCATCCCAGATCTCCTGATAACGCTTTGCATCCTCGAGGTTTCCGTGCAGGTCTGTGATTATAAGTAACTTACCTTTTCTGTTAATTCTTAAGAGTTTACCCTCAGTATAATTCATCTATAGATTCACCTCAAACTTTTTTTTCAAATGATTGATCTTGCTCTGTGGAGTGATAACATGAGCGAACCACAGAGTATTAAGGTACACTTGATGATTTATTCCACCAACCAAATGGTTGGAAGATTAAAATAAAGAGTTTGAGATATTTAAATAGTTAAATATATGATAATTAACATTATATAATGAATTAAGCACGTTATAACTAATATTGATTTATGGGTGTGAGTGAATATTAAGAAACATTAATAATAGCACTTGCTAATACAAGGTAATAGACTTAGGGAGGTGATGGTGTGGAAGGGGAATACGATAGTTTATTTTTAACTCAATTTTTAACCCAGTCGGCCCCACCAAGGGAAATAAAATCCCGGAAATGGGAAAAAAATCAGGAAATCGCTGGTAGATATCATATCCATGAAATTAGAGAGGGTGGAATGGGTATTTTATATTTCTGCTATGATAATATAGCCAGAGAACCTGTTACTATTAAGACTTACAAAGATGTGAACTCAATTGAGGGTATTGACCAGTTCCGGGCAGAAGCCCTAACCTGGATTAAGCTGGGTAAACATGCCAATCTTATTCAAGCTAAATATGTGCTGGATGTTGATCAAAAACCTTACCTGTTCCTGGAGTATGTGGAAACCAGGAATAATAAAGATCCCACCCTTAGAAACCGTTTACGGGAGGGAGAACTGGGTAATGAAACCAGTATGGATATGGCGGTTCAGTTCTGCAATGGTATGATACATGCCAGGCAAGAGATTCCAGGACTTATTCACCGGGATATAAAGCCAGAAAACATTCTGATCAATTCAGCGGGAACTTTAAAGATAACTGATTTTGGCCTTACCAGAGTGTATTTAAGCCCTACTGAGGCCAGGAATGTGGTGGGAACCTTCCCCTACATGTCACCAGAACAGTGCCTTGGTTTAGGGGTGATTGACACCCGAGCAGATATTTACTCCTTTGGAGTGGTTCTCTATGAAATGTTAACTGGAAAACTCCCATTTTTATCAGATGATAAATATGATTTCATCCGTTTCCATGTGACTGGAACTCCCAAAAAACCTTCAGAGATTAAAATGGACCTTTCTGAGGAACTGGATCAATTGGTAATGAAATGCATGAAGAAAAAGCCAGAGGACCGCTACCAGAATTTCAGTGAACTTAAAGAAGCTATTTTAAACATTTATCCCGAACTGGACCGTGCTGTGGGAGAAATTAAACGTCCTGAGGAGAAGGTTAAGGCATATGAGGCCCAGTACCTCACCAACAAAGGTACCAGTTTAATCACACTGGGGCGCTATGATGAAGCACTGGCTGTTTTTGACTCGGCATTGAAGGTTGAACCGGGATATATTGATGCATATTACCGGAAAGCCATTGCTCTTATTGGTTTAGGTAACTACAAGGAAGCATGCCAGAATTTTGAGAATTACCTTAAAATCAATCCCCGTGATGCTGAAGTTTTAATGCATAAAGGTTGTCTTTTGAACCTCTCAGGAAGGAGAGAAGAAGCTTTAACTTTCTTTGACCAGGCTCTTTCTATACATCCCTGGTGTCAGGACATAATTTACCATAAGGGAGTAACTCTTTACCTTATGGGACAATGTGATCAAGCGCTTAAAGTGTTTAAAGAACTTGATGATAAGAAATATGGTAATTATAAGGAGATATTCCTTGAAACATGCCCGGTTGATGATAAATCTGTCGAAGATGAGGAAATTGAAACAGGGACTAAATAGTTTTTAAAAATTATTTGAGAATGTTAGTGGTAGTTTGAAATCATCACCGGAGGGTTAGTATGGCTGAAAAAGTATATTTGACTGAAACCATGAAAGGGGACTTGGATAATCTGAAGGAACTGGCTAAGAAGATTGATATTCTGGGTAACGATGTGCGGTTAAAGATTTTGATTATCATTGGGGCTGAGACTAAAAAGAGACCTGAAAGAAGGGGTTTGACTGATGTTCGTGAGCTTACATCTATCTTGAGGTATAAATTTGCCATAAGAATGACTGAAAATGGGGTTAAAAAGCATTTAAACTGGTTACTTAAAGCAGGTTTCATTAAAGTTGAAGCTGGGATTGCAGAGAGGTCCATGAGGGGGCCCAGGGCAGTGATGAATTTTATTCTGGTTCCCGGTGCACTGGAAGCTGTGAATAATGATGTTAACCGCATAATACGTGCCATTTCTGACGTGAACACCGGAATTAAAGAATCAGATTTATCTTATCCACTGGTGAGGGTCCTGGGAGGGGATGATGATGGCCAGGTTTTCGGATTATTTAAGGACGAAGTGCGAATTGGGCGTGAGGGAGGTGTGGACCCTGAAGATGAAGAATACCAGGGAGATATTATACTGTCCAATGGTTATGAAAGGGTAACCCGGATAAGCAAACCACATGCTACACTTACCAAAGGAAAAGATGGGGAATGGTACCTGGAGGATGCTGGAAGTAAGTCAGGGGTTTTTGTTAACAATGATGAAAAGGCAAGTGAAAAAATAAAATTGGTAGATGGTGATTTGATCAAGCTTGCATTAGGGGAAGGCGGGGCAGAGATGGTTTTTGTTTCCAGTAGTTAATGGTTGGTTAAATATAAGAAATAATAAAATATACGGAATAAAAATGCCATTCATGTATAAATAAGGAGTAAGCAGCTTTCTAGGGATTTAAATTGCCTTACTGGAAGCACATATTATAAAATTGGGGATAAAATGGAAAATGATACTAAGGTTGTTGTTCGACTTTGTTCCAGCTGTGGGAAAGTTTTGATGACATTGTGGTTGCCCGAAATCCAACGTATTTAATCCATATGAATCTGAACCGGATTGCCGTAAGTGCGGTGGACGTTTAAAATGTTGAAAAAAGAATTTAAAAAAAGAAGCTCCCTGGTGAAAATTCTGGAAAAAACCCAAAATGATCGTTAAATATTAATCTTAATTACGGAGTAAAAGGGGGAGTTTGAATAGTTCAGTCAACAAAAACATTCCGAGTGTTTGTAAGTTCTACTTTTTCTGATATGAAGGAAGAAAGGAATGCTCTGCAAAGAAAAGTTTTTCCTAAACTGCGTAAACTGTGTATGGAACATGGTTTCAGATTTCAGGCCATTGATTTGAGATGGGGTGTCTCAGAAGAGGCGGGTCTGGACCAGCAGACCATGAAGATATGTTTGGAAGAGATTGAACGTAGTCAAAGGGTTTCTCCAAAGCCTAATTTTATTGTTTTGTTAGGGGATCGTTATGGTTGGAAACCATTACCTTATGAAATTCCTGCAGATGAATTTGAAGAGATTAAAAAAGTAGTTTCACCTTCTGATAAAGAATTTTTGTTCTGGGAAGGGGATGTTCTTGAAGATGATCAGCTTAAAAAACGGGATGGATGGTATTGTCGGGATGAGAATGCTGTTCCTCCAGTTTACTGTCTGAAACCCCGCTTTGTTGATTATGATGAAGATGATTATGATGAAGAGATTAAAAAAGCCAGGGATTTAGAGTATAAAGAATGGGAAGATGTTGAAAAACGTTTAAAAACAATTCTTTTAAATGCTATTGATAAATTGGGCTGGGATAAGGATGATTCCCGTCGTTTTAAATATGAATCATCAGCCACCGAGCAAGAAATCATTAAAGGGGTTTTGAATTTACCTGAGGATGGTTCTTTATCTGAAAAACATGTTTTCAGTTTTATGAGAACAATAAAAGGTAAAAAAGGTATTCCTTTCGATGATCATTCTAAAGATTTCTTTGATTTTACCGCAGCGGGGACAATTGATGCGTCTGCAGAAGAGAAACTGTTTGCATTAAAAGATAAAATTGATGATAAATTACCTTCTTCTAATATCTTTGATTATGAAACAAAATGGGAAAGAAAAGGTGTTAACAATCTACATATTAAAAATCTGTGTAAGGATGTTTATTATTCTCTGGAAAAAGTGATCATGGAACAGGTTAATGAATTTAAGGAAGTTTCTACTCTAAAATGGGAGATTAATACACACATTAATCATGGCAAAAAGATGACTGAAATTTTTGTTGGACAAAAAGAAATTCTTCAAAGAATATCAGATTACATAGAAATTCAAAATACTCAACCTTTAGTGATATATGGAGAGTCTGGATTTGGAAAATCGACAGTTATTGCAAAAGCTTATGAAAATTCTAAGTTTAGGAAGAGACATATAATTTTAAGATTTATAGGTGCAACACCAAACTCCATGAATCATTTTTTTCTTTTAAAAAGCCTTTGTGAAGAGATAACAAAATTTTATGGGGCTGATAAAACTCTAATTGACCAATCAAATGATTTGGAATTTGAATTTAGAAGATGTATAGCTTTAGCGAACAAAGAAAAGCAATTAGTTATTTTTATAGATGATATAGATTTGTTAACTGATCAAGGACTTCATGAAATTAATTATTGGTTACCTGAAAGATTACCAAATTACGTGAAAATTATAGTTTCTACTTCGGATAAAAATTGGCTTTTCCAAGCAAGGCAAAAAATTTCCCATAACAATTTAATTTATTTAAAAAAAATGGAAAAAAAAGACGGTATAAAAATTTTAGAAGCTTGGCTTTCAAAAAATGGAAGGACACTAAAAAAATCTCAATTCAAAGAACTAATTAATAATTTTTGTTTAAATGGATTTCCATTATACCTTAAAATTGCATTTGAAGAAGCTAAATTGTGGAAGTCATATCATCAAATTAGTTTACCTAAAGATATAAAATTCTTAATTAAAAATTTTTTAACGCGAATCTCTAATCCGTCTAATCATGGAAATATTCTAGTGAGAAAGAGTTTATGTTATCTTGCGAGTTCTAGGCGAGGTTTGAGTGAAGATGAAATAATTGGATTACTTTCTATTGATGACGAATTTTATCAATATTTTTTAAAGAACTCAAAACATGAAATAAATGAGAAAAAAATTCCTATTGTTTTATGGATACGTCTTTACCATGATTTAAAACCGTTTCTGTTAGAAAAAACAGAAGATAATAATATTCTATTTGCATTTTACCAAAATATTTTTTTCGATGTTATTGAAGAAGAATTTTTAAAAAATGAAAATACTGAATATAATCAAAAAATTATAGAATATTTTAAAATTATGCCAAATAGTTCCAGTTATAATAAACCAAATTTACGTAAAATATCTGAACTCCCATATCAACTCGTTTTAACACGGAAATGGAAAGATTTGAGTAATTTGCTAGCTAACTTAGAATTTTTATCGAATATCTTAGAGATTAATGATTATGAAGTATATAAATTATGGAGAAAAATTGAAGAAAATTCTATATTCACAATTTCGAAAACTTATGAATATGTTTTTCAGAATATGAATCTTTATTTAAATTATCTTCCTGTTTTATCGCATTTTCTATCTGAAACAGATCATTATGACGAATCATTCTGGATTAGCGATTACATTCTTAAATCTAACATGGATGTAAATACACATAATCTTGATGAAATTGCATTTATATTTAATTTGCAAGCAATGCTTTTTTATAATAGAGGTAGTGAGCAAGATTTTGAGATTGCAATGATACTACTTCGAAATGCCGAAGGAATTTATCGAAGTTTGGGAGATATTCGAAATTTATCTTCTGTTCTTAATAATCAGGCTACAATTCTTAGTTCCGTTGGATTAATTGATGATGCTGAGCAAATAATTGATGAACAGATAGATCTATGCAAAAATATTAATAATATAATATCCTCAAATCTCTTGGGTAATAAAGCAGTGATACTAAAAGAAAAAGGGTATTTAGATGATGCACTGGAATTACATGAGAAAGAAGAAGAAATATGCAATAAAATTGGGGATTTAAATGGATTACAAATATGTTTAGGTAATCAAGCCAATTTACTTATTGAGAAAAAATTAAACAATAAAGCAATGAAATTGCTTATAAGACAAGAAGAAATTTGTAGATCTTTAAATAAATGTTCAAGTCTTTCTAACTGTATTAGTAATCAAGCATTTTTATTTTTTAGTGAAAAAAAATATGAAAATGCACTTTATTTAATTCAAAAACAAAAGAAAATTGCAATCAAAATTAAAAGCGAAAAACAATTAATGATTGCGAAGAGTTCAGAACAGATAATAATAGATATGATTGGTTCAAACGAAGCTAAATATTAATTTTCACACGTTATAATAATCTAAAATAGCTGAATTATTTTTATTTTGTTTTTGATAAACTTCTAAAAATCAACAAACGATCAATCCAAAAATCAACGTGAATTTCATATTCTTGACGTTCCTAAGATTAATTTTGTGATTGGAAGTAGCATTACTAAAAATCTATTATTGTCCTTAAAATTACTTTATATATAACTGTATTTTATTTGTATCAAAAAAATAAAACAAGAAGGCCCCAAAATATGAATAACAACATCAAAATTTGAAGTTAAAATGGACTGTTTAATCTTTAACATTTGGTTTGCAACAAAAACTTTAATTTGATTTGATCAATAATAATGGATGAAAAAATCAACAAAAATTTAAGTGCAGATAAATCATATTTTTTAAATTATATTTGAAATATCGTATTAATTGATTATATTTAATGGTTGATTTAATTATATTAGATCGAGAATCTACTCTAATAAACACATTTTAGAACAATTAGTGCCAAATCCAGTATACTGGCAACTCTCAGATGTGAAATATTATTTGTGGAAACCAAAAATGACCCGAGACACACCCTCCTCAGACATCTTAGCCATTCTCTTAATCCAATCAGGTTACGATCCAGACACTACTCTCAAACAGGCCATCCTCAATGTGGAAAGGTATGAAAAAACATACAATCGCTACTTCATAACCTACGAAGGCGAATTCAGATTCATGTTCTATTATCTGGCTCTTTTAAGGGGATTAATCAATTTCGATGATATTTATGACTCTTCTGGAAAGGCTAATGATCCATACTATGGTCTGGAATTTTTTGAAAACATAACCATACGAGACTGGATTGGAATCCTTTTAGAATATGAAGTGTATGAAAGTAATGATTCTGACCAAATGTGGTGGGAAAGAGGAAAAAAAGGATGGTTCCACATCAATGGCAAACACTTCCTCTTAGATGAAAAAACTCAAAATGTCAAGGTATACCCCTATCTAGGCGAGGGTGTATCTCCCACTGAAGATAGCGGTTATCAAATGAGGGATTTTGTAAGGGAACATCTGGGTTCTACCGCGCGCATCAAGGAAAGTGCCTTATTTGACTGTCGATGCGCCAGTTTTTTGAAAATCCAGACAACATTAACCGTGAATCTATTGCAGATTTTTTTAAAAAGAACCTCAAAATGGATATCTTAACGGCTTGGTCCCATAGTCATTTTCAACTGCCCAATGATTATATGAAGCTTGAAGACATTCCAAGTTACATAATTTCTTCTTTAACCCTGAAATTCCCTTCCAAACCCACATATATCGTCTTTATCCTGACAATATATCAGATAAAGTTGTTTTTTTCCTGATTGATGGGCTGGGTCAAGAGCATCTTTATAATTTTTGTCGAGACCGCGATGATTTGGAAAAAATTCAAGAGATTGGTGTGAGTTCTTCTCTTAACTGCCAGTTCCCTTCTACCACAGCCAGTAATATGACCACCATTCATACCAGTCAGGAAGTGGCCGAGCACGGAATATTCGACTGGCAATATTATGAACCCATGGTAGATGATATAATCACACCCCTACCATTCTCCTTTGCCCGGGATAAAAAAGGTGAAACACTTAAAAATAAGGTCAACCCCACTGACATATATCCCAAAGAGACTTTCTATCGAAAATTAGCTGAATATGGGATAAAAAGTCGGGTTTTCCAGAGAAGTAAATACTCAGAATCAACTTACTCCAGGTCTATGCTAAAAGGGGCAGATATAAGTGGATACGATTCTCTGGATTCCGGACTGCGTGATCTGGCGGAATGCATTAAAAATGATGAAGGTAAACACTACTATCTATTACTACGACCGTATTGACCTAATATCACACAAATATGGTCCTGGATCCAATGAATTCAACTCGGAAATAGAATATTTACTGGAAAACCTGAATAAATTTAGATTACTATTAAAAAATCATGGAAATAACCTAATTTCTGAAAATGTCTTATTAATTTTAAGCTCGGACCACCGGCACATCAAAGATACTGGCAATAATATTTATCTCAACCTGGAATTTCCAGAAATTACAAACTACATAAAAAGATCTGAAGATGGGAAACTCCTGACTCCTGCTGGCTCTCCAAGGGCCATGTTCCTATACATAAAAGAAGAAAAACTGGACGAAGTATTGAAATTGCTTCAGGAGAACTTGTGCCAAAAAGCAGTGGTCTTAAAAACAGAGGAATTACTGGAAGATACTGAATTTAGCAAAGAGAATAGTCCCTTCAGAACTTATTCACCAGACAAGATCTCTCGTGAATTAAGAGAGAAGTTGGGTAATTTGATTATTTTACCAGTTCAAAACGAGGAGGGCAACTGGACTGTGTGGTGGTATGAAAAGGGAGTTTATGAAGTTGAAAATAAAGGCCATCACGGAGGATTATCACGTTATGAGATGCTGGTGCCTTTTTATGCTTGGAGGTTACATGATTGGGTAAATGATTAAAAATGAGTAAATATATTATAAAAAATCTAGATTGAATAAATTTATATTTAGATAATACAATATCAACCGAAACTTGTCCAAGCTTTTAAGAGGTTATGGCCTGATTTAAGTTCTGATACGGCTTCTTTTTGGATTTATTAAAGTTTAAACTCAAATTATCCTTGATTTCAGGAATATTAAAAATTGTAAACTCTGAAAATATTAAATCTGCTATCGCCTTTTTGTTTATAAATTTAAAATATTTTAATTCCACTTATTGGTTGATCTAATTCTAATAAATTCCAACTCAAAAATAGGCTTAATGTTTTATTAACACATTAAAGGAGTTGATATAAGAGGATAAAAAAATATTGTTGGCAATACCCTTACTGGGGATAATAGTTATTGTAGTAGGTTATTTTAGTTATACCAGCGTTATTAATGGAAATGAGAAAAATACTCAAATTTCATCAGCTTTAAAAGTGAGTAATGTTACCAACAATGGTACTTTTATAAAGATTTCTTACTCGGGTAACTGGGAAGGAGAAATAAAAGCCTTTGTAAATGGCAGTGCCACAACTAGTGGCAATACAAAGACATATAATGGAGGATCCTCAGTTCGTAGTGAAGTATCTGGAACTGGAGATAAATCCTACATAGTACTGGGAGACTTAACTGGTATTGACTTGTCAATTTCAAAAAATGACCCGGGAACCAACCCTCTTAAAGTCCAGTTAATACAAGATGGAGCAGTCATTCAAAGTCAAGAAACAAGCGAGACCGGAGGAACTGTTAAGATAAAATATGGTGAGTCAGTCCCCATGATGTGAATTTAATATATCCTTTTTTTATTTTTTTAACATTCTTAGTACCTAATCGAAATATCTAACTTAGAAACTACTGCATGATGCGGATTTTCAACTAAATGATAAAAAGATTGTATCGGCAAATTAGAAAAGAACGTTTGATATAATATAAATAATTATTAAAGAATACTATGTAAAAAGGGGGGATTAATCATAGTTCTCAACAATAAAACTTTCAGGGTTTTTGTAAGTTCTACTTTTTCTGATATGAAGGAAGAAAGGAATGCTCTTCAAAGAGAAGTTTTTCCTAAACTGCGTAAACTGTGTATGGAGCATGGTTTCCGCTTCCAGGCTATTGATTTGAGGTGGGGTGTCTCGGAAGAGGCAGGTCTGGACCAGCAGACTATGAAGATCTGTTTGGAGGAAATTGAAAGGAGTCAGAGGGTTTCTCCTAAGCCTAATTTTATTGTTTTACTGGGGGATCGGTATGGTTGGAATCCGCTTCCATACGAAATTCTCAAAACAGAATTCGATGCATTATTGGACTCAAATGCAATTTCTAATAATGATAAAGAATGTTTAATATGGAAAAAATCACAGTCGGTGAATAAAAAGGGATGGTACAGGTTGGATGAAAATGCGATTCCATGTGTTTATTGCCTGCAACCAAGAACTGGAATTTATATAGATAATAATAAATGGGCTTCTGAAGAAGAAAAGATACATTCTATTCTATTCAAAGCTGCTTCTTCTATTAATTTGGATGAAAAACACTATTGTAAGTATTATGCGTCTGCTACAGAACAAGAAATATGTAAAGGTATTTTAAAACCTAATAAAAATTTACCCCACCCTAAAGAACATGTATTTTGTTTTTTTCGAGAAATTGAAAATAAAAATAATATTTCAAGGGAGAAATATTCTGTACAATATATTGATTTTAATAATAATGATTCTGAAGCAAAACTGGTTTCGCTCAAAGAAAAAATTGGTGTTAAACTAGATAAATCAAATATTTTCAATTATAAAGCGCAGTGGCAAGGAAAAAATATTAACAAGAAACACATTGATCACTTATGTAAAGATGTTCTTTCATCACTGGAAAAGGTAATTAAAGAACAAATCGATGAATTCAAAGAGAAAGATTCTTTGAATATTGAGATTGAAGCACATAAAAAATTCGGAAAAGAACTATCAAAGGTCTTTGTTGGCCGGGATGAAAACCTTAAAAAAATAAAAAATTACTTAAAAACTTCTCATTCTAAGCCATTGATAATATATGGCGATTCGGGAAGTGGTAAATCTGCTCTCATGGCTAAATCAGTAGAAGATTCGTTATCAAATTTTTATGAATTACAAGAAGGCTGTGATTTGTATTCGGATGGAGTTATTGTCCGTTTTATAGGTGCAACTCCTGAATCATCTGATTTGAGGTCTCTTTTAGAAAGTTTGAGTCGGCAGATTACAAAAATCTATGATAAAGATGATTCTAAAATCCCTACTGAATATAATGAACTAGTTCAGGACTTTAAAGAACGATTGAATTTAGCAACAACTGAAAAACCTCTTTTTATTTATTTAGATGCACTGGATCAACTATCCGATTTAGAGAACGCCCATAATTTGTCCTGGATACCTTCAGAATTACCCAAAAATGTGCATATTGTTCTTTCCACTCTTAAAAAACCATTTATTAAGTTTTTGGAAAAAAGGTTTTCTTCCGAAAATACTAGTGAAGTTTTGCCCTTGAAAAAAGATGAGGGAGAGTCAATTCTTCAGAAATGGCTTAATGATGAAAATATCAAACGAAAACTTACTGATGCCCAGAGGAATGAAGTAATCAATAAATTCAGGCAAAATGGATTGCCATTATATCTTAAATTAGCCTTTGAAGAAGCAAAACTCTGGAAATCTTACACTCCTCTGCCCAATCTAAAATCCGATATTCCCGGAATTATAAGTGATTTATTTAAAAGACTTTCTGAAGATTCTGCTCATGGATCTGTTTTACTATCACGAAGTTTAATGTATCTAGTAACTTCCAAGAATGGATTGTCTGAAGATGAAATTATTGATGTTCTTTCCAGAGATAAGGATGTTTTCTGTAACTTTATGAACAGAGCTCGTAGCGAACCTACTGAAATAATTAAAATTATAAATAATGTCTTGGCTGAAGAGGAAAATCACCTTCTGGATGATCCTTCTAAGTTATTTAAGGAATTAAGGATAAATTCTGCTTTTTGTGAGGATATTTTTGGGCGTATTCAAAAAGATGAAATTGATCTAAAAATCCCTATAAGTGTATGGTCTCGGCTTTACTTTGATCTTGAACCATACTTATCTGAAAAAATGGCAGATGATACAGTATTGTTTTCTTATTATCACAAACAATTAGCAAAAGCTGTCAAAAAAGAGTTTTATGGGTATGAACTGAACGAAAGAACTATAAATAAGCCCATTCAAAGGAAAAAATCGGATATTCATAGAGATTTAGCTGAATATTTCTGGTCTCAAGATTTAAAAACTGAAGATTCGAATAAACATGTTTATAATGTTCGCAAAGTTTCAGAATTACCCTATCATGAAACTAATGGTGAATTATGGGATAAATTAGAAGAAACACTTACTGATTTACGTTTTATTGAAGCTAAATGTGCAGTGGGAATGACTTATGATCTTATCCGAGATTATAACTTGGCTTTAGATATGCATCCCGATGCTCAGGAAGAAAAGAAAAAGAGATTAGAACATGAAAAACTTGTTGATAAATATGTTAAAGATTTAATTGCTTATTCTAAAGGAGAAATAGATCATCTGGATATAATTCCTTCAGTTAAACCTTGGACTGATGAAGAAATAAGAGAAGATACTGAAAGGATTATTAAAAATCCTAATCCATTGGATAAAATTAAAGCTTTTTCACAATTTGTTAACTCACAAAGCCACAAACTTGTTGAATTCGGATATTGGCCTGGATTTTCTTTACAAACAGCATTTAACTATGTTAATTCAGGGCCATTGGCAGAAAATAGTCGAATTTTAGTAAATAGATCCAGTAAACCCTTAATTTTAAGGGATGAGAATTTTTTACCTAATTATAATCCATATATTTCAATTTTAAGACAATTAAAAGATCATGATAGCTTAATATTTTCATTTGCTATTACTCCAGATGGTAACAAAGCAATAACTGGTAGTTATAATGGTAATTTATGTATTTGGAATCTAAATTCGGGGGAAAATATAAAAAAAATTAATAAACACTCCTCAATTGTAAGTTTTATAGATATCACTCCAGATGGAAAAATCGCAGCATCAGTAAGTGGTGATGGACAAATTTTTGTTTTAGATTTAGAATCTGGAAATACAATTCAAAAATTAGATGATCACCAAGAAATGGTTAAAAAAGCCTATATATCTCCTGATGGTCTTAATGTAATTTTTATTGATGAAAAGGACACTATATACATATGGGATTTAAAAAATAAGAAAAATGAAATAATTACACTTTTTACTAATCAAAGTGTATTTGCAGTTAGTTCCGATTTTAAACATTTTGTTACTTTTAATAAAGAAAATCTAGAATTGTGGGATATGAAAACATTCAAACCAGTTAAAAATATTAAATTTTACGGTGATCCTAAAAGTATAGCTTTTACTCCTGACCTTAAGAAAATAATCAGTGTAAAATACAGTAAAATACTAATATATAATTTAGATAGTGTTAAAAAACAATTTTTAGATACCACACGTGATAATATCAATATAGGCCCTATATTTGGTTTTGATATTACAGCTGATGGTAAAATCGCGGTTACTACAAGTGGAGATGGATCTATACGCATTTGGGACTTAAATACAGGGGATAACATTAAAATTATTGAATACGATTCGGAAAAATTACATCAACTTTCTCTGACTCCTGATGGGAAAAAAGCAATTACCAGTAGCGTTGATGGAAAAGTGTTTATTTGGGATTTAGAAACAGGATCTAATTCAAAAACCATAAAGGGACACCAAAAACCTATTTGTGAGATTGCAGTCACTACCGATGGAAAAAAGGCCATTACTGGTAGTTGGGATAAAACTGTTCGTATTTGGGACTTAACTACCGGGAATAACTTTAAAACTCCTGAAAATAATTCTCATTCTGTTAAATCTGTTGTTGTTACTCATAATGGAAAATTTGGAATTGGTGCATGTAATTATAGTGATGTTTGTGCTTGGGATTTACAAACAAATTTTACTAACGCCTGTAAAAAATGTTTTGTTGGGCATTCTGAACCTGTTGGGGCAATTGCAATAACACCTGATGGAAGTAGAGTAATTACTGGAAGTAGATACAATAATGAAAATAAGATTTATGTTTGGGACTTCGAAACTGAAGAAATAAAAAAAACATTAGGTGGAAACATTAGATTTCTAGATGAATTAATTGTAAATCCCGATGGAAAAAATGTTATTGGCAGAACTGAGATAGGTGATGTGTATATCTGGGATTTACAAACAGGTAAGTATATTAAAACACCAAAATTCTTCGGTGCAATTACCAAAATGATTACAACTCCTAATGGGAGAAAAATAATACTTGGAAATTTTAATGGGGATATTTTATTATGGGACTTTGAAATCGAAGAAAATATAAAATTTAAAGCCCATACAAATACGATAACTTTTATTTCTATTACTCCTGATGGAAAAAAGATTATTACCAGTAGTTCAGATAAAAATATTTCTATTTGGAGCTTAGAGACCAGAGAAGTTCTGAGAATATTCAACTGGAGCAATGAATTTGAATTTAAAGTTGAGAATATTGTTGTAACTCCAAATGGAAAAAATGTTATCATCCAATTTATTAATGGAATTTATAAGATTATTGATCTGGAAACATATGAATTAATTAATGTTTCAAAAGAAAATAGAAGATACTCCTCTTTAATTGTAAAAGCAGATGGAAATCTTGTATTTGGTGACTTAACTGGAGTAATTGTTCTTTCTCATTTTGTGAATTTTAAAAAAGGTATTCCTTTAATAACTCCATCAAAAATATGGTTATTTAAGAAAGAGGATTGGGACGAATACATTAAAGCTGATTGTCCATTTTGTGGAACTCTTTTCAATATTTCAGATGAGAAAATCAATATCATTAAAGAAGTTGAAAATAAATACAAAAAGCCTAATGGTTGGATTGCTGATAAAGCTTGGGATGATCCAAGACTTATCTCTGAATGTCCTTTATGCCACGAAAAATTAAAGTTTAATCCATTTATTGTGGATAATTCCAATCAAGAATCTTCATAAAATAATTGAGGCGATCTCTTGCCTGAACTAACTGCTCTGGAATACTATCAAAACCAAGGCCCTCTTTTCCTAAAAAAGATCCACAATATTCAAAATGATGGTTATTTCTCTAATAAACTGGTAATCACTCCAGATGGTAATAAAACCCTAACCTATAGGTCCAATTTAGTGTTTTGGGATCTGGAAACAGATGAGAACACCCTATTAAATGACATTAATCACCCCTGTTTTGCTGCTGATATTTCCCGGGATGGTAAGTGGGCCTTAACTTCAGATATAAAAACCATCACCCTATGGGATTTAGTTGAAAGGAAATCTGTTAAAACCATAGCTTCCCCAAAATGTTATAAAATTATAATCCGTCCGGACATGCAGATGTTCGCCGCTGTTTTTGATTCCCAGTTAGAGATCTATGATCTACCCTCAATGCAAATAATCAAGGAAATATCTGCACGTAGTAGTCTTTACACCTTCAGCTGCACCCCCGACTTTAAGACTGCTGTCTGGTTTTATAATAATTGTCTGGTTGTATATGACCTGGAAACTGATAAGATCATGAAAATGATCCCGGGAAAGGGCATGCTGGATGTTGATAACACCATGATAAGTTCTGATAAGAGTAAAGTGCTTGATTTCAGATATCATAAATTGAATTTTCTCTGGGATATCCAAAAAGGGGAACTTATAGGAAAAATAGGGGACTGTATAACTGATGTTACTCCTGACTTCATACTTGCTATTGCCGGATATGATGCTCAGGGTGAGTTGTTTGATTTAAGGAGATTAGAGCGGATGGGTATGTATTTTAAGGCTAAAAAGATTCGAAATATTAATATAGGGTCGGAAATGTTTATCAAAGATGCAAAAATAACTTCCGAGGGTAAAAAAATTGTTTTTCTGGACCATAATTCTGAACTAATAGTATTAGCTGGAGATCAAGTGTTTAATTACCAGTAATTAAGATTTAAAACTCGGGAAAATCATGTTGATCAGAACTATAATGTCCAGTTTCTATGGCTACATAATTCGAAATATAAAAATGATTCCACTAAACAAAGAAATGGGGTATCAGATTGATTATACCAATTTTAATGTACCATTCCATTAACTTACAAAGTTCAAATCACTTAACTGTTTCCCAAAAACAGTTTAGACAACAGATTAAACATTTATCTATAAATTACAACATCCTATCTTTAGATGATATTATCCATTGTAAAGATTTTAAAAAACTAACACCAGAATCTATTGTAATATCCTTTGATGACTCTTTAAAGAATAATATTGATTATGCACTGCCCATCTTAGATGAATTTAAGGTTAAAGTTGTTTTTTTCGTTGTGGCCGGGCACCTCATTGGTGAAAATAGGGGAGATCGGAAGGTTATAAAGGATCTTAAACGGATGAATGAAGATGATTTAGATTTACTTCTGAGTTCGGGTCATACCATCGGCAATCACTCATTAACACATTCTTATCTTCCAAATTTATCCGATGAAATGTTAGAAAAAGAATTTATTACATCCAACCACATAATTGAGGAAAATATTGGTTTTAAACCACAAGTTTTTGCTTATCCCTACGGAGATACCGACCAGAGGTGCCTTGAATTGTGCAGGGAAAATTTTGAGTATGGATTTGCTACAGTTAAACAGGGTTATTTTGATTGGAATATTGATCCAACGAACATTAGAAGAATATATGTTTTACCTCAAGATGATGCTGAAAGCCTGAATTATAAAATAAGTTGTTATAAACAGGGAAAACAACACAAATAATTAAAAAAAAATATTTGGTTTAATCATTTGATTTAGTATCCAACTAAACCTCAAATCTTTTACCTCTTTTTATTCTATGGCATATTAAACTTCTCTTGGCAGTGAAACTATCCATTCGTTAATATTATCCCCTCCTGCAATTTCAATGGTGTTTTCAGAGGCCATTGTTTCAGAATCAGGTGAGTTTCCTTCTATCCTATGCCAACCGGCAATGGTTTTTTCAGGCCAGTAAGCCACAACAACATCTGATATGTACCTGTATCCAGGCACTGTTCCTCCTGATGTAAATTGCCATGTGCCCACATATTCTTTTTCCTGATTAACCACAACGAAAATGGTGACTTTAGTGTTAGGATCAAATGATGAATTTAATAGTGTTTCAGGTGCTATTTCTGCAAAGGTTTTGCCATTAACATACATATCATCTGAATTATCTACATAAGAGTCTACTGAGCTCATATTAATCCCGTATTGAGAACTATAGAATGAATTGTCAAAGTAAACTACTTTTCCTTTAATGGGAATATTATCTTGATCAACACCTTTGGATCCATTGTATTGAGTGACTAAAGGCATGATATCAGTAACAACTTGTCCTGCACTTATATTATTAGTAGTATTTATGGAATTACCTGATCCTTCGGATGTACACCCGGAAATAGTTACAATAAACAAAATTAATAGAAGAGATAACCCTAATATTGTCATATTTTTCATTTTAAACCCCCTTAACTAATGCATTTTCCATCTTACAATTTTTTCTAAATTTGCTTTGCTAAATCTGAATAATCCCATTTTTCCACTCATTTTCAAAAAAAATCCAAAAAAAGAAAATCGTATCTTTTTAATCAACTCGCTTTATATCACTGGATCCACAGTTTCCACATTTAGAAACAATGAAACTAGTCCTAGCCCCGGAACTATATCCTAATTGTCTTGCTGCTACTTCTGTGTCTAATTCTGCACCACAACTATTACATCTGAATTTTGCCATTTTTATCACCTGATTTTCTAAATTAAAAACATTGAATACCTTTGAAATTCTTAGTTTTTTCGTTCTAAACTCCAACAACTTTAACAGTTTAATATAATCAATTTACAACCCCGAAATGGTTTTATATTACTGTATCTGCTGGGAGGATACCAAATTGGTACTTACCACTTGCCATTTGTTGTCCTTTTTCTCAAGGGTGAACTCCCACAATTCTTCCCATTGGGGATCTTTCAAATCAATTTCAGTCCCAGTTCGGGTAGTTTTGGTGGTTCCTGATGTTTCAGTCTGATTAATGGTAGTTGCAATGGCAACTTTACGAGTAACATTAACTTTAACCTGATTTGAAGAATTGAACGCTTTATCCCCTATTTTAACAGACGATGGCAACGTCATTTTATACTGATCACCATCTGCTGTGGCATTTTCCCCGGATTTTGTATCCGTATCATTAAAATAAGAAGTTATAGAATCATTAATCGCCTTGTCTGAATCATCTGTAAGACTTGTACGACCCGATACAAAAATTGCCAAAGCTATAATGACAAATGCCACTAAATATCCATTAAATCTTTTATTCATATTATTTTCACCTCCTAACGGTGGCAACTTAACTTTGCCCATTAATGATTAGAAAATAATGATAATATACTCCTAAAACCAGGAGGTTCAGGGATAATAATGAATTTAAAAATAGGTTTACTCATTAGCTTAACTTCAACAAACTTGATCCTGAAGATATTAAGTTCATGTTTTAAGCGTGCAAGTACTTTAAGACTGATTGAACCAGTAAGTTTCCGGATAATAAAAACAGACTAAAATATATACCTAGTGTTATCAATTAATATCAGTTAAAAGTAGATGGTGTCAAAATGGTTGGGAAAATAGTAGTTGCAGGGGACGTGACCATTGATTGGTTGCAGTTTGAAAAGCAGTATGAAAATTCACACAATTGGGAACTTTATGATGGGATAAAAATGATGCCATTTGAAGGAGGTGCTATTTTACTTGCTAAAATGGTGGAAAAAGCAACCAATATTAATGTAGCTAAGCATGAGCTTGAATCTATTTCAGATATACCTCCTAAAGATGTAATACATTCTGTAGCCTTGCTAGGCAAATATAAAGATAAAGAAGGAAACTCAGTTTATAAAGTAAAAAAATACTGTGGTTTTTCCGGGCCTGATAAAGGTTCCCCCACTCCTATAAAACTTAAAAATGATATAGCAAACCCTGATCTTGTTATTATTGATGATGCTGGTAATGGATTCCGTGATTTTGAGGATGCATGGCCCCAAATCCTGAAAGATGATAAAAAAAATCCAGTAGTATTAATGAAGATGAGCAGACCCCTTTACAATGGTAAACTATGGGACTCCATCTCTAAAAATCATAAAGAAAAACTAGTGGTAGTAGTAAGTGTTAATGATTTAAGAAAACAGGGAGTTAATATCAGCCGCAGAATATCCTGGGAACGGACAGCTCAAGATTTCTTATGGCAGATCCTGAATAATAAAGACATTGCTCAATTAAAAGAATGTTCCAATCTAATAGTTCGTCTGGGAATTGAAGGCGCAATACATTATCAGTATAATGATGACAATCCAAAAGCCACGATCTATTACGATCCCATGGAAGCTGAAGACGGGTACCGAGACAAGGACAAAGGAGAAATGCAGGGTTTCGGCTGTGCTTTCGTTGCTGCAATAGCATCACAAATCGTTGCGAATACCCCCAATGACTTAGAAGGTATCCCTGATGGTATTAAAAATGGAATCGAAAGCTCAAAAAAACTTTTAGATTACGGGTTTGGTGAATATGGTGGGAAAATCCACTATCCGTATGATGAAATATTCGGGAAATACCCTAACAGCATTGCAGAGTCTGAAATTCCTTCAGATACATTGGATGGGAAGAAATTTTGGACCATACTTGGAAGCAAAGAGAAATGGGAGTTAAAGGACATGGTCCATCAGATTGTTGAAGAAGGAACCAAAAACTTGTTCATTGATGCTCCTGTTGGAAGTTTTGGTGGTCTGGTAACAGTAGACCGATCTGAGATTGAAAATTATCACAGCATCAAAAACCTCATGAGAGAATACTTAAAAAAAGGAAAAAATGAGAGACCACTTTCAATTGCTGTTTTCGGACCCCCAGGTTCAGGTAAATCATTCGGTGTAACCCAATTAGCCAAGACAATAGACCCAGATAGAGTTAAGAAAATCGAATTTAATGTTTCACAATTTAATGAACCATCTGATCTAATAGTAGCCCTTCAAAAAGTCCGGGATAAAGTACTTGAAGGCAAAATACCCCTGGTATTCTTTGATGAATTTGATTCATCATTTGGTGATGTTGAGTTAGGATGGTTAAAGTACTTCCTGGCCCCTATGCAAGATGGAAAATTTAAGGATGGGGAGAGTGTTCACCCAATTGGCCAGTGTATTTTTGTTTTTGCAGGAGGCACCAGTAACTCCTTTGAATTATTTTCAAGGGAAGAATTTGATGATGGAATGAGTGAAGAAGAACAAAAACAAAGCCTTTTAAAATTCAGATCTGCCAAGGGAACGGACTTTGTTAGTCGATTAAGAGGTTATATAAACATTATGGGGCCAAATGAATACGATGAGGAGGATAACTTTTATTCAGTGAGAAGAGCTATTCTATTAAGATCTCTTCTAGAAAGAAAAGCCTCACATCTTTTAGATGATAATGATATATTGCGAATAGACTCTGGCGTTTTAAGTGCATTCATTAACATCACAGAATATAAACATGGGGTAAGGTCCATGGAAGCTATAATTGACATGAGTATGCTTTCAGATAGGAATACATTCGAACAATCTGCCTTACCTGCTGAAAAACAGTTAGAATTACTGGTGGATTCACAGTTATTCACTAAATTAGTTGTTAAAAATACATTATTCGGAGATTCTATAGAGAAAATGGCTATCCAGATCCATGAAAAATACCGAGAAGACCAGGTAGATGAAAAACCCGCAAGTGATCCTGCTATGCAGCCCTGGAATCTGTTAAAAGATGTTTTTAAAAGATCTAACATTGACCAGGCCAAAGATATACCCAAAAAACTTAAAGCTTTCCACTATGGCTTTAAACCATTCACCCAGCCTCCGGCTGAGCTGATTGAATTTGAACCTGATGAATTAGAAGAAATGGCCATAATGGAACATGAAAGATGGTGTCTGGAAAGAAGGGAAGATGGATGGACCTTTGGCCCTGAACGTAACGATGAATTAAAGACCTCACCATATCTTGTGCCCTGGGAAGAATTAACTGAAGAAGTGAAGGGTTATGATCGTGATGCCGTGCGCAACATTCCTGAAATACTGAAAAAAGCAGGATTTGAGATATACTCCCTGAAATAACACGGCTACAAAAAAGATGATTGTAAAATGCATTTAGGTGGTTAATGATGATTAGCTTGGTTATAATATGTTTAATTGCTGCAATCATAATATGTGCATATACCGGGTATGAGTTTGGAAAAAGTGGTATGTCAAAGACAAGATTACATTTCAAATAATATTTGCAGGAATTATAATAAACTGTATTTACGCATATTTAATATCCGATCTTTGGCTTATTATAAGCATCGTAGGGTATGTTTTATTAATATTCATGTTAGGATATGTATTTTGGAGACTTGGAGTATTTGGAGGCGGTTTGGTTAAATTATTCGTTGGCATGGCAGCTTTAATACCATATCCAGTTACTGCTAATTATGTTAACTCTAATTTCAGTATAGGGAGTGAATATTCAATATTTGTAAATATTTTCCTTTTTATTCTTCCTTTCCTTTTATACGTATTCTATATGATTGGTATTTCTGCGAATTATGTGAATAAAGAACCAAATAGTCCCGAACCTGAAACTGTTCCTTTCAACGAAAATTTTGATGACTCTGAAAGATCAGGCTATGATAACAATTTTAATAGTAAAATTCCAACATATGATCGAGTTGATGGGAATTTTTTCGAAAAAGAACCTGTAACTCCTGCTAATTATCAAGCCAAAATTAACAATAATTCCAAAAAACCATTAGTTTTCATCAGTCATTCTTCTGAAGATAAAATTGTAGCAAATGCCGTCCTTGCTAAACTAGAACAAGAAAAAATTAGATGCTGGATATCCTATAGAGACATTTTACCAAGCTTAGGATATGGAAAAAGTATTATTGATGCAATTAATAAAAGCTCATTAATGGTGTTAATATTTTCAAAAAACTCCCATAATTCCGATCAAGTTCTAAGGGAAGTCGAAAGAGCTGTGAGCAAAGGCGTGCCGATCTTACCCCTCCGTATTGAAGATATACTTCCCGAAGGAGATATGGAATACTTTTTAAGCGCAGTAAACTGGTTAGATGCATTCGAACCACCTTTAGACAAACACATTCAAATTCTAACTGAAAAAATAAAAGTATTATTAGAGATCGAAAAAGAGCAAGAGTAATAATGGGGTATTGATATGCCATATTACATTTTTATTAGTTATTCAACAGAAGATAAAGAAATCAGGACTGTTTCTAACGAATATGCAGTTATATGCAACCTTTGTGGTCATTTTGATCAAAATCCACGTAACCTCCTGAAAAATGTCCAAATTGAGGGTGGAATGGTAAACTTATTAAAAAATCCCGTTGGAAGTTTTGGAAGTAATTAAACTTTTTTATTGTGTGATATTATGCCTGTATTCTCATCAGGACATAATTCAAGAATTTTATCCATATTTGGAGATATTAAGTTTCTTATTTCCTGGAAACATTCTTCATATTTTTCAAAAGACAACATATATGGATCTTCAATGCCGCCATTTCCTCCAAAAAATTCAGTGAAAAGAATTGATTTTTCCTTAAATTCATCATCTATTCCATCGTAAATCTTATCACTCATTGCTAAAATTAAATCAGCCCTTTCTTTCAATTCAAAACTAGCTTTAACAGTTTTATGATTTTCCATAGGTAATTTTAAATGGTTTTTTACAACTTTTTGTGCGTTTGGTGTGGCAAATTCTTTTGAACGACGGAATAAAGCAGCGGACATAGGAACAATATCATATTCAGTGTTCTGTAATTCAAATCTAGTAATAGCATTAGCAATGGCACATCTGCAGGTCCCACCATCACTCAAATAAAGTAGGAGAGTGTCTGATTTTTTAATTTTTCTCCCGAAATTGTCAACTAGATCTCTGGAAAAAATTTCTTCAATGGAAAAGGCTATTTCTTCTTCCAATTGAGTAAATCCCGAGGGATTGTTATCATAAATTATACATCGAAAGGGTTGTAGGTCGTAAGGAATATCTTCAACATCTTGAGATAAGATAATGACATCTTTGTACATTGCATGAGCTAATCCTAACTCATATAAGACATTGGGGTTTCTTGCGGTTATATCTGCTATTATTATTCGACTTTCTCTAATGTTGCTCCATATATCTTCCAGTACATTCCGGCCATAAACATCATCCCCACGTTTACAAATCATCCGTTGTTTTTCCACAATTTTTTTGATGTGCGCTCCAACTATATCTGACCAGGACTCTGAAAAAGGCATGATGAGGAAGCATTGATTATCTTTCTCTTCAAACTGTTTATCTTTGCTAAAGAATGGATTCATGGTTTAACCCCAATTTTTCACTAGACAGAGTGTATTAATTGTAGTTATTAATTCTTTATATTCTGGCTTAAGTTTTAAGAATCCAATTCCCAAATCTTAATTAATCTATCTTCACCCGCACTAACTAAATTCTCCCCATCATGTGTTATTAAAATAGTTTTAACACTCCTATCATGGGCTTTAAATGATTTAATTGGTTTACCACCAGGAAGGCTCCAGTAAATAATATATCCATCTCCTGCAGCAGTTATCAGTGTTTTACCATCAGAAATAAAGGCTAGATCATAAACCCATCCCCCATGACCCTCTAATGTTTTAAGTAGTTTCCTTTTTTCCAGATCCCACACTATGACTGTATTATCTGCCCCACCACTTACCAGATTCCAACCATCAGGAGTTATTCTCAGGGAGTAAACCAGTGAATCATGGCCCTTGAGTGTGGTAACTCCTTCCCAGGGCATATCATAGAAGATAAATTCATAATTATCTCGATCCGGGTGAATTCCATAGGGCCATAATTTAATGTCCTCATCATAGGCCGTAATTAAATACTCCTTATCCTGCAAAGCCAAGCAGTCCACTGATCCTTCATGTTCTGAAATGGTCTGGATTAACCGGCCATCTGGAATACTCCAGTAACGGACGCTGTTATCCAGCCCACCACTTATCAGTATTTTGCCATCTTCAACAACCTCAAGACAAACCGGTGCATCTGTATGGCCAATAAATTCACCCATATGTTCTAATTGGGGAAATTTCCAGAGATTAATTTTGTTATTAGATCCTGCACTAGCTAAAAACCGATTATCGGGTGTTAAAACAACCTCATATATTAAGCCTGATATGTTAATTGTATCCAATAGACTGAACTCGGTAAGGTCCCACAGGTTAATGATTCCATCATGACCAGCACTGACCAGTAGTTTCCCATCAGAACTCACAACAATTGAATTAATAGTATCCTTGTGCCCATCTAAAGTTTTAACCGGTTTTCTTATTTCTAAATTTGGATAATTAATTATAAAACCTCCCTTGGAATATAAGGACCATTGACGAATTTTTAATCAATAAACATTTTGTTTACAAAACATAAACAAAAAACAGAACTTAAAATATCTGGACTAAGCCAAATTTAAGAGAAATATTTATTTAATTTCCCCAAAAGTTACTGCTTTAGACGATTTTAACCATAGAAACTATAACTTCATTGTAATACACTGAAATTGGCATTGTAGGTGGATCTTTTTTTGAATATGGCTGATACTGGGTGGGGAGTTAGTGAAGAAGCTGTTTTAGACAACAGACTATGAAAATATGTCTGGAAGAGTGAACGATAACTTGTTTCATCGGGTACTATTTCTAAAAATCCCACCATGTCCTGAAATAATATAATCAGCAGCATTCTTTATCTTTTCCACACTTTCAAGGCCTGCCTCTTTATTAAAGAAGTCCTGATTATAAGCATAGATTCTATTTGAATAGTAGTAGAAAGGAGAAACAACAGCATCACCCGCAACAACAATATTTAACTCTCCAGTACGATAAATCCTACCTCCGCTACCCATTGATAATGAATATTGTAGGTTTTCAGTTTTAAGTAAAAGAGAAGCATGATCTTTGGTGTGACCAGGCGTATGGATAACCTTCACACCATCTGCTATGTATTGACCATCCGGGATTCCAACAGCATCCATATGAGGCTCTGCAGTGTTCGAAGTTAATATCTCGCTGTTTTTAAAAAGATCGATATTTCCAAAATGATCCAAATGCCAGTGGGTAATAAACACAATATCAATACCATCTGCTTTAAGGCCGAAATGATCGAGTGATTGAGTTAATTTTATATTATTTTGCTTTATATTATCTTTAGAAAGATTTTCTTCAAAATCAAAACCAGTATCCACTAAAATCTTCTTATCTGATTCAATATAGGTGACTGTGGATCCGCCCCCAACACCAGCTAACTTTTTAAGCCCTATTAAACTTAAATCAGGCTCTTCAAAAGCATCAAATGTGAGAGTTCCCTGTTTAATAATGTTTAATGATTTTACATGCATTATAACAACCATTTTAATTTTAATAAAACAGTATTATTATTATCATCTTTTAACCTTAATTTCAATTTTTCTTTCAAATTTCATGCTTTCCATATTTTTCAAGCACATATACAAGACTTTTTAATAGCTGTCTGAGCTGTATACAAACTTGCCTAGTTATTGATTGCAGAGTAATACCCATATATTCACATAACCAGAGGGTTCATGGACAATTGTTAAATTAACAAAAAGGACTTTGAATTAGATTAAATCCAAAAAATACTGATGATTTATATTGGGACATTTAAAAAAATGATTTGACAAGTTAACTGACTGACTCTTTCTAAGATTCTAATTTTAAAAAATAATTACCATTTTTTTTATCCCTTGACTACAAAGAATGTATAAATTTCCTTAGTATCCCTGTCAACATAATATCATGATTGAACCCGTGAGTTTCTGGATAATAAAAAATAGTATATAATGGAATGAATTAGGAGATTGTGGTTAAACGATAAAATTTAAAATTGTATAATCCTTATTGTTTTATGATAATATACTTAATTGAGGGGTTATTCTTATGCAAAATTCTCAGAAACCAGAGCAGGAAAAATCCATAGATCGACGTGAATGGCCTTGGGGCTATGAAGAAACCATCACAGAAACAGATGAATGTCTCCGAAAAGAATTATTCATTAAAAAAGACCATCAAACCCCTTTCAATCATATATCTGGAAATGAAGAAACGTTACACATTAAAAAAGGTCAGGGTTCTATTCACCACTTAGAAAAAGGGTTGATGGAAAAATATAGAAAAGGAGATGTAATTTCCATAAGAAAGGGGGAACCTTACTCCATAATTCCCTTGGAAAATAGCCTCCTGGAAAAAACCATAAAACCAAATCCAAATAAAGATAAAATCTCTATTAGGGATTATGTTGAGTTATAATCCTCTGAATTCCTCCTTAAATTTAGAATTAAATTCTAATCATACAATCCATCAATTGATATCAAATTGTATAATTGATCATAACATTCAAGGTAAGCCCGAGGCTTTTCATTTTCAGAAAATCAGATCATGACTCAGAAAAAGGCATGATAATGAAACATTGATTATCTTTTATTTCAAATTCTCTATTTTTGGTAAAGAATGAATTCATAATTCAACCCCCTATTCTCATTAAATAAGAGTTATAATATGAAAACTAATTATTAGTTTTTGTTAATTAACAACTGCATATTTCCACAAACCTTGAGTTCCTTAATTCGGTTAACCAACTAGTTTCCCCATTACTTAATCCATTAAAAACAGATGATTATTCATCTCTTGAAGAGTTATGTGTCCAACAAGGTGATAAAATGTTAGTAGCTGTGCGTTTTAGTGATGGAATGCTTCAAAGATATATAGAAGAAGGTATGGTTAAGGAAATAGGAAAATATGAAGAAAAACTAGCCTCACTTAAAATGTATGAAGGTAACAGCCATTATTTCTTCTCAGTCACCCCTAAAGAAATAATTTTCATCCGCAATAAGAATATTAGCGTGATAATGAGAAAAGAAGGATACCTGACAGATCTACCGGCTATTGCCTACAAAATGTTTCTTTTGAGTTTAATTAAGGATGGCCTTGAAGGTGGCATAGCCCGTAAGCATAGGATTATGTGGGTGGATGGAGTAAAGGAAAATATAGAAAAGGAATTAAGGGCTTTTAATAGTTTCAGAATCTTTGGACCGTCAATGTACTATCCTGAAGAAGATTATTATGAATTTACAGTACTCTATTGACTCACAAACCTTGTGAAATCAGATATATCAAATATGAGGAGTATAAATTGAATAAAACATTTTTAGTAATCTTCACCGTATGCCTTGTTTTATTCTTATTCGGCTGTACAAATCAGCAGGATAACAACACCTCAACAGAGATCAAAAACACTTACACCAATCTCACCATCTCCAACCCACATCAAGGAGAAATTGTGAATGGAAAAATTAGCGTAAACGGGACCATCCAACCTTTACAGGATAAAGAGAAACTATACGTTATAGTTAAACCTGCAGGCTACGGTTGGTGGATCCAGAACGCACCCAAATTAAACCAGACGGAAATTGGAGTTGCCTCACTCAAATTGGAGAAAATAGGGATTCAGGAAGAGAATTTAGAATATGTGCAGTCATCAGCCAGGAAAACTTAACTTATACAAGTCAGATTAACAATAAATTCCCCGGATACGAGATGAAAGATGAAATTTCAGTTTACAGAGTTTAATAGGAGAAATATTTTTTTTATTTCATCAAATATTCTAATAAATCATCTACTTTTTCCAAAATTCTCAAGAGTATTAAACCTAATTTGTTTAAATTAAGAGATTTCTTCTCTCTTCGAACCTTGAGCACTTTTTTATTCCTTTTTGACCTTAAATTCATCCCATCCCCTACCTAAAATATAATTGAAAAAAATAAAGAGTGAATTAATTCAAACAAATCAAGCTATTTTGATGTAAATCACTTGTAATAAATAACTTGATACCTGATTAAAAAAAAAAGATTTTTTTACTGTAAGATATTCATAATACCTACAAAATCATCCCGTAGAGCTTCCTCATATTTTCCATTATACCCTATTTTGACCCCATATTTGTGGGTATCCTTGATAAATATCTTCACCATGGTCCGGTTCTCTCCTGCTTTTTCCAAATTAATCAATGCTCTCCTGGGAAGAGTATTTTTATTTACGAAAAACTCCCCTAACATTCTGGATTTAAAAAGAGATCCAAAATCACATTCAATGAAATTCTCGTCTGAAGTTGTGATTTTTCCCTTCATGGACTTTAAACCCTTAACTAAATCAATTCTAACATTTCCAATATCTTTATTTACTACTAATTCTCTATTAACTGGATTTACACCCATCTTACTCACTCCTTTCTAACCTCAACTCATAGCCAGGGCAATTAAGATAAGAACCCATAGGCCCAGTATTCCCAGTATAATTTTACCATGTAACTTTGCTTTTTTATTGTCCTGTCTTAAAAGGTACAATCCAAAAACAAGCCCTAACCAACCACCCAATATGGCAAATATGTATCCTAAAACCGTGGACAGGGTGTGGGGGTATGGTGCATTGCTTTTGTCAATCCATTCTCCACAATATTTACATTTACTAACCCCTGCAGGGTTATGTGCATGACAAACAGGACATTTTACCTTCCCATTAGTAGAACCTGTTTTAGGTGTTTTGGTTACAAGTTCTGAACTCTGTTTCAAATTTTCTCCACATTGCTGGCAAAAATTGGTATTATCACTACTTTCTGTTCCACATTCCGGGCAGTACATTTAAATCAACCCCTCTAAATATTTCAAAAAAACAGTTTTTAAAGCTGTTTATACATTTAGATTGTATCTGGATTGATATGAATTTCCCAAACCTTCAGGTTGTATTATTCCGCCCAAATAAGAAGATGAGTTCCAGTTTATTGGTGAAAATAAACATTTTTCTATGAAAAATTAATTAGTAACTCTACCTATTTTAATACAAAGCAGTAAGATATGGGTTAAAATTATGACATTTGAGTCTAACATTTTAGATGTGAAAAAGATGGAATCAAAAAAAAATGTCAGGGGACTAATTGAAGCATTAAAGGAAGGAAATGATGATGTAGTTAAGTACATTATAAATGTTCTGGGGGATATGGGAGATGAAAGAGCAGTACCACCCCTTATAAAAATGCTAGGCCACTTAAATGAAGATATTGCCCTGGCTGTAATTTATTCTCTTGGAAAGATAGGTGAACATGCAGTAGAACCTCTAATGCAAAAACTAAATAATAAAAATAAAACTGTTCAAATATCAGCTGCTATGGCTCTTAGTTTAATTGGCAAACCCGCAGTGGATCCGTTAATCCAAGCATTAAAAGACCGGGATTGGAGAGTCAGGAAGAACGCCGCATTTAGTCTTGGTGAAATAAAAGACAAAAAAGCAGTAGAACCTTTAATAAATACTCTAAAAAATGGAGATAAACATATTTGCCATGAATATGAGCTTAATATGGTTAAAGAGAATGTGATTATTGCTCTTGGAAAGATAGGTAGCAATAAAGCAGTTCCCATCTTAATAGAATCATTGGAAAATGAAAATTTCTGTGATCTAACTGTTGTTAAGGTTTTAGGAGATATTGGTGATGAAAGGGCGGTAGAACCTTTGAAGCAATTAATAATAACTCATCCCTGTCATTCTGATACTCGAATTGAAGCTCAGTTAGCCTTGGATAATATAAAAATAAAGAAGATGAAAAAGGAAAAAGACCTTGCAGGATTAATTATTTTACTTGAACATAAAGATTGGCAAGTGCGAGAGGGTGCAGCTGCTGCTCTTGGAACAATAGAGCATACAAAAGCAGTAACACCATTAATAGAAACATTAAAAGATGAAAATGAGAGGGTTCGATTGAATGCAGTGTTGGCTCTTGGAAGGATAAAAGATGAAAGAGCAATTAAACCTTTAAAGCAATTATTAAATGATGATAATGAATTTGTTCAGGATTCTGTGATTATAACTTTAAAAAAATTGGAAAATAAGTTTTAAGTAGGTGTGCAATTTTTAATAATAAAAAATGTATAAATTAACTGTAAAGAGCCTATGGAGAGCGATTTTTTGCAAAATATTAACCATCAAATTATTAAAATAGGAGTCACTGGCCATCGTTTACTGGAAGATGAAGAATTGATTAGAAAGAAAGTACATGAAATACTCCAATCTCTTAATGAAACATCTCATCATGAAGATTATTCCATAATTTCTATTTCTCCTATTGCTGAAGGCTCTGATCGTCTGGTAGCCAAAGAAATTCTATCTTTTGAAGGCAATACACAAGAAAACAAACTCGTAGTAGTTTTACCTTTAGAAAAGGAGGATTATATGAATGATTTCGAGACCATTAAATCAAAGAAGGAGTTTGAAGAGTTAACTGATCTGGCTACGAAAATTATCACCTTGAAAGAAGCTCCCACTCGCAACGAAGCTTATCTCCAAGTTGGCAAATATGTTGCTGATATGTGTGACGTTCTCATAGCCATTTGGGATGGAAAAGAATCACACGGAAAAGGTAGTACTGCTGAGATTGTAGACTATGCTAAATGTATTAACAGAGAAATTATCTGGATAAACTCAGTAAGTGGCAAAATAAATATTTTAAATTAAAAAGTTCATGCAGACGGTTCCGGTTTGTGAATAGCAAAAAGAGCCTTCCAGTCCTGATGTTCTCTTAAGGTGCGTTTATTTATTTTTTCAACTATTTCTTTCAATTCTTCCACTGTTCTAGCTCTTTCTATTTCGATTGATTTTTTTCTTAAATATAGAACCATCTGACTGTAACGGATGTGATTACGCGAATATTCTTGCTGGGTGCGCATACCAGTCAATGAAGCTGCAAAAGCTGGGGCTACAATAACAATAAATGTTGCAATATCACCATAAAGAGGATTGCCTAAAGTTTCATGAAAAATCGATTCAAAACCATGCCATAAGGCCCCTACAAAGGTTAGTATGAAAGCAGCGTAGATAAGAACCGTGTATATCTGTTCCCTTGTTTTATGAAAATTGCTTTTTTTAATGTAAAACCCTATCTGATCCTCTATCCAGTGTTTTTGGATGAATTGTTTTATATCTTCCAGTGGCACATCCAAAGAAAGCATTTCCAGTTGTTCCAGATAAATCCATTCATATGCCTTGTTGGTCCAATCATTGTGAAAACTCTGGTGAGGAAGGCTCTTAGAAGTTGAACATTCGAGCCCGACCATGGAAAGGACCAATGCCGCCCTTAAACGTTCAGCAAGATAGCGATAATCAACCCATTTGCGGTGCCATTGTCTGTACCTATTAAGAAACAACACCATAATGATAAACCCAATCATAAATGCTTCTATTAACAATAATATGGGCAAGTTAGGAAAAAACAAAACATAAGCAGTAACAATTGTAACTGCTAGGGGTGATAGTATAAAAACTACATACATGTATAACAAATGTCGGTTATGGAATTTCATAGCTAGCTGATCTGCACGCACAAGTTGAATGAAAACATTTTCGCGGATCAACTGTTTTTTATCATCACCCGCATCCATGTCATTCATTTTGTCTTCAATGTAACCATAATCTTCTTTCTGAGATTTGAGTATCTTAGAACATTTCATACCCTCTTTATTATATTTTTCATGATATTTTATTCCAGTAATTGCATTATCCTCCCCTTCTTCCACTTCATATTCGCCATTGGCTGGATTTATCCAAAAAATAGTTCTTCCTATTTCACTAGCATAGTCTGCAATTTTTTTGGTTTCTCCAGGGAGTAGTTGATCTTTAACCCCTACTACCATGAGAATATCACATTGGTCAACAACTAGCTGCCCTGCTAGCGCTATGTAACCTGCTTTTTTATGATACTGGCCAGTTTTTATTAATTCATCATAGGTCGTTTTCCGAGTTGCTAAATTGATTAATTCCTTGAGATCTTCATCTGCTTCAGGTTTTTTAAGTGATAATTCCTCTTCTTTTTCCAAAATAGCATGTAAGGAGGAGGGTAGGATTTTGTTATTAACAGGATAATCTAGGATTGTTCGAGTAAGCAATCTGTCTGAACCTTCTGCAAGTGCAGAAACTGCAAGAAAAGAATGTGGAGAAACAACTAAACAGTTCTCAATTTTCTTAAGTATGATTTTTACAGAATTTTCAACCTGGGTCCTATTTGATATTTCTCTTGGTCCAGTTACCCCTATTTTAACCACTCTATGAATAGCAAAATTTCTCCCATTATTGAATTTAGTTTGAGCCATTAAAACCCCTCAAGATTAAACAAACTTATATAAACTTATATTATTATCCCCTTTAGGAAACACTAAACCTTTTAATGTGAAATTGCATACATTTGGATATATAATTATCTACATCATGGTAAGTGATAAGATGAAAAAAGAGTTGCCCATTAACCAGCGCAAATACCATGCCTTTTTAAGTCATGCTCATGCAGATAATGAAATTGTAGATCGCATTTATCATCTTTTGAGTGAAGTGGCTAACATACCCATCTGGTATGATGCTGACTACCTCACTGGCCAGATAGCCAGTGACTTGCCTAAAGCAATTAATCAATGTAGGAATATGATTATAGTGCTTTCAGAAGCATCAATTAAAAGCGGGTGGGTAAAAAAAGAATATAATCTTGCCATGACTGAGAACGCTCGTTTTGATGATTTTAAAATATTACCAATCCGTATAGATGGATGCAAAGTTGAACATCATAAAGATCTGGGATTTCTGGAGACAACTAAATGGATTGATTTACCAAATGGCGAAATTGACTTACCAACAGCACATCATATCATTGCCAGCATCTATTATAATGACGTTGATAACTTCCCTGGTGAGACGAAAGACATTTATATTAGCCGTACTTGGCGTGAAAACGAAGCGGGATTAGCTAATTTTGTATGTGAAATGTTGGATGAAATGGGATTGAGATTAATAGGGGATTTTACTGATCAGGCTGGTTTTGATGAGGGAAATAGAGTGGAGTCCATAATTTCCAGTTGTGGTGGTTTAGTTGCTATTTTACCCCATCGGGGAAAGGGTACTACCTCTAAATACATGATAGAAGAAATTCAAATTGCACAAAAATATGGATTGCCCTGTGTTATCATAGCCGACCCTGAAGTTGAATTATCAAAAGATTTAGCTGAATTGGCCATAAATATCAACTTCACTGAGGAATATGTTGAAACTCAACCTTTAGAAGATGAAATTGAAAAACTAATTGAAAAATGGAAACCCCCATCTAAACCACATTATGTTTTTTTCTCAACAGATTTTGACGCTCAAAAAAGGAAAAGAAACACCATAGTCAATCAACTAATTGAAAGAATTACTTCTATGTCCTGTTTAATGGGGGATAAGATAAGGGAAGGAGCGGTTCAAAAAACTATAACCCAAAAGATATCGGAATCCTTTTTAATGATCGCAGATATAACAGAAGAAAATATTAACACTCTCATAGAAGCAGGTATTGCACGTGGGGCGTACAAAAATTATTATCTAATTGCCAAAGGAGAACCCAGAAGTCCTCCTTTCATGTTCCGTGACCAGCAAGTCTGGTACTACAAAGACGATGTTGAACTGATTGGATATATCCACAGGCTGGTTTACCCTTACAGAAGACGCATCCTCAATTATGAGCTTAAATAACTTCTAATCATTTTTCATAACTGAACTAATAACACTACTATAATATTTGAAAAGAGCCTGAGTTTTAGGATCATCTTTTACTAAAACTGAAACAGGAAGGTTTCGAGACTTTATCTTATTAATGGCCAGATGACCGAAAATTATCCTTTCTTTATCAATCATGTAAGCCCAGAAAATTGGAATTCCATTATAAGAATTTATTTCATATGAGTAAAGGGTTTCTGGGAGATCATTAAGGGTATCTTTCAATTCGTCCTGCTTTATTTCTTGATGTATTTTAAAAGTGTTAAGGTCCTTTTTTTTATTATGTCCAGTTAATAAATGAAGATAATTCCATCCATCGTTATCATTAATATCAAGTAGGAAAACTTTGATTTTGAGGGGTTTTTTCCTATTAGCAGAGTTATCTTCCAAAATTCTAACAAAATCAGACCCTGAAATTCCGATATAAACTATTTCATCATTCGCCGTCTGAAACATTGCATCCTCCAGACTTGCAGTGAAATTATCAAGATAAGAACTTTCATTAGAAGTTAAAGGAGATTTTTTAGACATATACTCCTGTATAGGATTATTTATACCATCATAATTGTCATCTTTAAATTTTTCCAGTTCTTCTGCCAAATTACCAATAATTTCATTAATGTTTTCCTGATATTTTTGGATTTTTGATTCCTCTGTTGGGCGTTCAGGATAAAATAAAATCCGGTATGAAGCAATATCAAATGGAATTTTTTCTATAGATCCTTCCCTAACAATAATAATAGTTTTTTTACCAAGATTATGGGCTAATCCCAGTTCATAAAAAACGTTAGGATTATTATCAGAAATGTCTGAAATTAATATTTGAGAATTAAAAATACGATCAAACATCATGGTAAGGATATTTCCCTGAGGATCTTTGTCTGCACGAATGTGGGACATGTTTACCTTTCTAACTGCAGGTTCAATGATATCTTCATAACCACTTTTGAATTCATCAGCAAAAGGCATCATAACAAATACTTCAGGATTAAAACTTTCCATATAATAACTCCCCCAATTAACAAATGATTAATTAATGTATAGTGTTACTTTCAATATAAATATAGGATACTAAAAAAAAGGTGAAAAGGATTAAAAAGCTTTTACAGAATCTAAATCTTTCTTTTCAATGAAAATTTTATTTTCACAGTATTTAACAATCAAATTATCTCCTGAAACAACATCTCCATTGATAATCATCTCAGAAAGGGAATACTTAAGCTCATCTTCCACTGCTCGTCTAAGGGGCCGGGCTCCGAAGTTTTTATCATATCCAATTCTAGCCAGATAATCAAGAACAACACCATCCACCTCCATTCGAATACCCTTCTCCAGGAGTTGAAGTTTAAAGTCTTCTAACATGTTCCAGGCTATCTTTTTCATTCCCTTACTATCCAGGGGGTTGAAGATGATCACTTCATCGATCCGGTTTACGAACTCGGGCCTGAGAGTCTGCAGGAGACCTTCACGTGCGATTTCACTCTTTGACTTTTGACTGGCTGGTGCCCCATAGCTGGTACCACAGTCCAGGCTTTGAAGGGGTAAATTGGAGGTCATAATAAAGATGGTGTTCCGGGCATCTATCACCATTCCCTTACCATCTTTAAATCTGCCCTCGTCAAAGATTTGAAGGAAAATGTCAAATATTGAGGGGTGAGCTTTTTCCATCTCATCCAGGAGCACCACTGAGTAAGGTTTGGTGCGCAGGGCCCCACTTAATGTACCTTCTTCTGTGCCAATGAAACCGGGAGGTGCACCTATCAATTTGGATAGTGACAATGGATCCATGTATTCTGACATATCCAGCCTTATGAGATCTTCTTCTGTTCCAAACATGTTCTTGGCCAGATTTTTGGCTAAATAGGTTTTACCAACCCCTGTGGAACCTAAAAATAGGAACACCCCGTAGGGTCTGTTGGGATCATTTAACCCGGATCTGGCGATTTTAAGTCTTCTGGTGAGGCTGTTAATGGCTTCATCCTGTCCAATCACTCTCTTTTTCAGCTGGTCATCTAATTTGAGGATGGATCGTTTTTCTTCTATTCCCATTTTTATGGGTATGCCCACACTCTTCTCCACTGCGTCTATGATGTTTTTTCCAGTTACCTCAGCGATCTTGTAATGCATGGAATAGTGATCATCTTTTTGAATGATCTGAGCAAGACATGCATCTTCCAAAATATCCAGAGCCTTGTCTGGTAATTTCTTCTGGTGCATGTATCTTGTTGATAGTTTAACCGTGTATTCCAGGGCTTCATCAGATATCTGGACATGGTGATGATCCTGGTAGTTGTTGCGCAGTCCTTTTAGTATTTCCAAGGTGTCTTCCTCACTTGGTTCTTTCACCATTACCTGGTGGAATCTTCTGGCGAATGCCTGGTCTCTATCTACATGTCTACGGTACTCTGCCAGGGTGGTGGCTCCAATGCAAGTCATATCTCCATTTTCCAGTGCGGGTTTCATCATGTTGGATGCATCCAGTGTGATTCCCTCGGCCCGTCCTGCACCTATTACAGTGTGGAATTCATCAATGAATAGTATTACATGGGGGTTTTTGGCCTCTTTTAAGATGATCTGCATTTTTTGCTCCATTTCACCCCGATATTTAGTTCCGGAAACCACAGCATTCATATCGATCTGGTAAATTCTCTTGTCCAACAGTGTTTGGGGCACTTTTTTATCAGCAATTTTCTGGGCTAAAGCCCTTACCAGGGCGGTTTTACCCACACCAGCCTCACCTAACAGGAGGGGGTTGTTTTTCTTCTTCCTCATCAGGATACGTATTAGTTGGAGAATTTCATCTTCCCTCCCGATTAATGGTTCAATTTTGCCCTCCATGGCCTGGCGAGTGAGGTTGGTTCCTATCTGTGCCAGGTAGGGTGTTTCTGTTGATTCCTGATTTTCAAGACCGGTTAATATTTGCTCTTGCTTGTATCGTTTTAATTTTAATTGGGTATCATCGATTAGTTCATGGACATTACGATCCAGAACTATCTTGATACCAGGTGTGGCCAGTTCCATGACCGCTACCATAATATGGAGGGCTGTTACCTCCTCATAACCCCCATTGAGGGCTAATGTCTGGGCATGGTTGAAGTATTTGTTGTTTTCCCATCTAAAATCACCAACAGGTTTTTCCAGAACTAGGGGGCTGTAGGGGCTGTTGTGGTAGTTAGATTCTATGTAAGTTCTTAGTTCCTTGCGAATCGTGATGGGATCCAGGGAGAAAAATTTGAAAATATCTTTAATATCATCATTTTCACCATGGAAGGCCCATACTTCCTGGGCATTGATTTGTCCTATCTCTTCACGGCTCTTGAAATTATCGTATCCATTGCTAACCAGTTTATCCATACTCAAGATTCCTAAAAGAATATGTTCCGCGAAAATTTGGTCATAATTCCCATCAAAGGCCTCTAAGACTGCAATTCTCATGGCCATTCTTCCAGCTTCTGATAACACTACCATACTACACATACCTCCCATCCATTAAATAAAAACCAAGTACTTTACCTTAAATGGTATTAAACATTATATGGAACCTTATTATAGTTAAATTCTGGAAAACAACAAGTTTAAAAAGTATCAGGACATGTTCAATTACTGAACCTTCTGGTTCATTCATCTAACTTAGGGGATTACCCAATTCATGGTTTTAAAAGTTAGAGTAACTTCATAATCAAGGAGTTAAGATCATGAAGAGAATCCTGAATTTACCTGCAAGTGGCATTTTACTGGTGATAACTGACCTGCACGGGAATGGTGAAGACTTTAAAAAGTATGAAAACATTTGGAAGAACCATTTAGAAGATGGAAACCAGATCATATTAACCGGGGACCTTATTCATTGTTCTAACTCGTCTAAAGACCGTTCTGTGGAGATCCTGAAAGCAGTGCAGGATTACTCTGAATATGAAAATTTCCATCTACTTTTAGGAAATCATGAATGGTGCCATATCGTAGACGCACCGGTCTACAAGGGTGAATCCAACCAGAAAAAAGACTTTGAAGAACTTTTGAAACTGAAATTCGGTTACCGTTGGGTGGAAAAGCTGGAAGAATATGTTGAATTTTTTAAGACATTGCCCTTTGCTGCTAAGACAGGTAATGGTGTTTTAATCAGCCATTCTGGCCCTCCCATAGATTCCGTGTATTTAGGGGATCTTGAAAATATCACTGAACAGTGTTACCATCATAATGATATGCTGGACGGACTCCTGTGGAAAAGGGATTATGAGTTCAACCAGGAAGATCTGGAATTTTTCCTCAAACGCAATAACTGTAAATATCATATAATAGGCCACACACCAGTTGATGGTTATCAGGTTAATTATGGTAAACAGCTGGTGATTTCCTCCAGTTTCGGTTGTGTTCGGAAAGCATATCTGGAGCTGGACTTGGAGAAGAACCTTGAAAATATGGATGAATTGGTGAAGATGGTCCAGTTTCTGGATGAATAGAGTTTCTGGATGAAAGATATTATGATAGTAGGGATGTTGGAGACTGTTAAAGAATTTAATGAGTGGTTTAAGGGTTTCAGTGAGAGGCAAACGGATTATCTGAAAGAATTTTTTATATACAGTGATAACTATGAACCTCAAAGAAGAAAGTAACAATATAATGGAGGTAATAGTGGGCCCAGGATACATTGAAAACCCCTTTTACCTTGAAAACGCTGCACTTCTCCTGGAGAGGGATGGTGCCTATGAGGGCGCTGAGATTCTTCGCCGTAGGGCGCTTCAGCTACTGGAAGAAAACAAAGAAAAGGACAATATAGCCATAACCAACTCCCTAACACGTCTTGGAAATCTACTGGAGTTTAAGGGTGATTTTGAAGGAGCAGAAGAATTTTACAGTAAATGTCTGGAATTAGTTAGAAATTCAGAGGATCTTAATGAAGAATACACTGCAGATGCTCTGAACAATCTGGCCAATCTCATGGGAGTTAATGGTCAACTGGATGAAGCTGAAGATCTTATGCGGGAAAGTATGGAAATCAGGAAGAAAATCTATGGACCACATGATCCAAAAGTAGCCCAGTCCCTGAACAACTTGGGAATGATTCTGGAAGAGAAAAATGAGATTTACAATGCAGAAATAAATTACCGGAAGTCCCTGGAGATCATGGAAAAAGAGCAAGGAGAAGAACATCCGGATACTGCAACTTCCATGAACAACCTGGCATGTCTTCTGGTCAAGGTATGGGAAATAGAGGAAGCTGAGGAACTTGCCAAAAAATCCTTGAATATCATGGAAAATTATTTCGGTCAGGATCACCTGGAAACTGCTGAAACCATGAACAACTTGGCCATCATCCTTGAACTTAAAGGAAACATCCCGGAAGCAGGAAAATTACTCCATCGCAGTCTAAATATCTTAGAATATTATCTTGGTTCAACTCATCCCAAGACTACCATGGCCAGGGAGCACTGGGAAGTATTATCTAAAGAAATTTAGATCTCTTTGAGAATTTGTAAGATTTTTCGGATAGGGGAGATTTAATTCAAAAAAGATTTTCTGATCAAGATCGAAACCGACTTGTTTAAGTGATCTCCCGTAAAGACCAATGACTCTTTTTACATCAGATATTGTTACCTGTTCACTTAAACGGATCTTAGCATGGGCTTCTGAAAGTTTTATAAGAGATTCTAATTGGCGAACAGTGATTGGAATGGGTAATTCATCATCGAGAGATTGTCTAATTCTAATATAAAATTCTTGAATCATTCCAATGGCTTCATCTGTTAATTTAGGTTTTATCTCTTCTCTTGCAAATAGAATGTATTTTTTGATAAGTTTGGGATCAATGCATGAGTTAATTTTATTTCCCTGATGTAATTTTAACATGTGATACGCCATTTTAGAATCTTCTTCTATTTTATTCTTATCTTCAACTACAAAAATGAGATCAAAACAGGAAAGTAAGTTAAAAGGTATGTTTATCTGTTCAGTTATGGATTTATATCGATCAAATCTCCCAAACTTTGGATTGGTAGCTGCGAGGACAGAACATTTAGAATTTAAAATGTTTAATAATTCCGCTTCAGTGTTGAAGCTAGTATTTTTACCAAGTGCCTCCTTTAAAAACATAACTTCATCTGATTTAACCTTCAGCGCGTCAATACACACTAAATAATTTTCCTGGTTAAAAATACTTTCATCAAGGTTTTGAATGTCAAAAAAATCACTTAAATGTTGATAGATGCCATTTACATAAGATTTATTGGAATCTATGTAAACTCCATTTAATATTAAATTCAATGCGCCTTTAAGGAGGTGTGTTTTCCCAATTCCAGGATCACCTACAATTAAAATGTTAATTCCGCCAGGAACGATAACTCCATCACCAACCTCTCTCGAAACTCCCCCAAATAATTGAAGTGCAATGGCCTCCTTTATATCATCATATCCATGTACCGATGGAACAATTGAATTAATAATTGAATTAAAGATTTCAGGGTTTTCAGAAAGTTCTTTAATCTTCTTTTTATCTTCAGAGGTGATTTCAAGATCCTCAGCACATCTATTCTCCATAGCTTTATTATTATTATCATCATCAGGATTTTTTTTAAGAGGATGGTTTTTCTGGGTTTTTGATTTTTTCATTTTATCTGACCTGAAAACAGATTTTTAATTAACTCATGAACATTAATTTAAACTGAATTTATCTAGAATAGGGTGATATTATAGATATTATAATCAAATTTCATTTATAACCCTCAAACCAAAAGGTTCAGTGATAGATTTTCACAAGTAATTTTTATTTGAAGATTAAAATTACGGTTCTTATTTATTTAGTCCTTTTTCTATGAATATTTCCCATACAAAAATGGTTTCCTTTTTTAATATGTTTCAGAAATTTTTGTCAGGATCGCTTCTGTCTTCAGTAAGTTTAGCTCTTCTCCTGCGCTTATTAGTACGATTACCATTTTAGTTTTTTCCGGATCCCAGTTTAGGAGGGGAAATTCCAAAGCCCTGTCTAGAGATGTAAAATGCCCGGATTTTCCTCTTCCCTCACCCAAACCCATCCCTGAAGTATCATATTCCGGTATGAGAGCATTAATGAGCTGATAATCATTTATTAAGGATTTACATTCTCCAGATGTAAATTTTATGAGATCCTTAACTAATAATCTGCTGAAATCATGGAAACCCATTATTGAATCATCTAAAAAATAATCAGAGAGTTTTATGGTATCAACATATCAGTGAAGCTTATTAATAAGTTAACTGATCTTTGAGTCTTTTGAAATTAAGTTTTTGCTTTCCAGATTCAATATTTTTAGGGGTTTAAATCAGCATTATCTTAGTACTCTTTTCATTAATCCTGGAAATTCGTTTAGAAAGATATTTTCCACATTTTTCATCCAATAAATCATGAAGTATTATTAAAAAATCTAGATCTTCTTCAAAAGGGTGTAATAATGAATTTTCAGAACCATTAACTTCATCAACTTTAATAAAATCTATAGGATGTTTAGTAAAATCTTTCATAAAAAGATTTGAAATTAATCTTTCACCAAATTCCCCACAGCGTACTACTTGGATCTTATTTAATGTAATTAAAACCAAGTCCATATAAAAGTACCTTGACTTTGTATCGTTGTTGTTATAACTATATAAATTACATAAATGGATATTATAAAAATTAATATATAAAGAATGAATGTGAAAAAACTGACCAATTTTAACGTATTTGAATCAGTTTCTATTAAGGAATCGCTTGGAAAAACTATCTGGAGTAATATAGTCATGAAAACAACAAGTAATCCTATACACAAGCCCGTTATAAACGTATTTAATGCTGAATAAAAAATTATACTCCACGAAATATTGCTAAAACTTAAAAAAACAGTTAATAGAGCACCCCAAAAAGCTACAAATAAGCCAATACCCGGAACAAGTTTTAATGAATCAGAAAATAGGTTTTCAGTAAACATAATATCACTTTGCATTAATTCTTTTACTAATACTTTCCTGTTTTATGATTATTTTTATCTTGAAGTAACTTATTTAAATTTGAACGAATAACAGAAGTGTTTGGATGATTGAGTCCAAAAAAATCTTCATTTATATCTAAAGCCCTTCTAAAAAGTGGTTCAGCACCATCGATATCTCCTTTGGCATATAATATTAACCCAAGAATATTGAGTATCTTCGACGTTTCAGGAGGATCAGATTTTAAAAAGTTCTCTCTAATATTTAAAAGCTGCCAAAATAGTGGTTCAGCCTCATTCAAATTTCCATTATTCATTAATAACATTGCCAACTTATTTAGAGTTTGTGCAGTTGCCCTATTATTATGACCCAAACATTTTTCTCTAATTTTCAGAACTTGTCTATATAATTGAACAGCACGATCTAGTTTTCCTTTTTTCTCAAAAACAAAGGCCAACCCATCAAGTGTTATTGCAGTGTTAATATTATAAAAACCTAAAAACTCTTTTCTAATTGTAAGAGCGCTGTTATAAAATGATTCAGCACCATCCAAATCTTTTTTAGCACAGAAAATCCCTCCAAGATTATTAAGAATCTGCGCTGTTTTTGGATGATTGTATCCAAAATACTCTTTTCTAACCTTTAAAGCTCTCTTCAAGAACGATTCCGCCTCGTCCAAATCTCCTTTATAGGTAAGCAACACTGCAAGCAGGTCAAGAGATTCAACAGTGTCTATGTGATCAGACCCTAAATATTTTTCTCTAATTTTCAGTGCTCGTCTATAAAAAAGCTCAGAATTTTCTAAATCATTTTTAGCACGACAAATTTCGCCAAGACGTTGCAAAATATCAGCGCTTTTAATATTCTCATAACTATAAAAATTTTCATTTATAGTTAATGATTCTTTACAGAATTTTTCTGCACTATCTAAATTTCCCTTGGCCATTTCCAATAAAGATATGTGATATAATACAGTTGCATAATTAGGGTTCTCTACCCCATAAACATTTTCAGTGATTTTCAAAGCATTATTCAGTAAATTTTTGGCTTCGTTCAAATTTCCTTCTCTAATATATTGAATAGCCAAATGGTCCATGCTCATTGCAGTCTTAATATGTCCTTTGCCTAAAACATTTTCCCGAATGTTTAAAGCAATTTTATACAGTTCAACGGCAGCCTCTGAATCTCCTTTTTCAATCTGTAAATCTGCTAAGTTATTTAAAATTGGCACTAAGTAGGGGTGTTTGGGGCCAACTAATTTTTCTGACAACTTCAAAGCCTTATTAGATAACTTTTCTGAGGCTACAACATCTCCTTTAATATTTTCGATTTTTGCCAAATTATTTAATGAAATAGCATAATATAGGTGTTTAGAACCATAAATTCTTTTATTTATTTTTAAAGCCTGTTTATAATAAGCTTCCGCATATCTGTAATTACCTTTATCTTTCTGAAGAACAGCTAAGTTGTTAAGACTTGCTAGAGTGGATAAACTATAAATACCGGTACATTCCAATGATTTTTCGTGTGCTTCTTTATACAATTTCTCAGCAGCATTTAAATCACCTTTATCCTGCTTAATATTTCCTAAATTATTAAGAATGGTGATATTTAACAGGTTATAGGAGATACTATCCCTTGTGTTTTCATAAGTCCTATTATACAGTTTTTCGGCACGACCCCAATTCCCCTTATCATATAGCAACCCTGCCAGATTAAGAAGATACGTCGCAGTGTCAGGATGATCAGAATCCAACACATTTTCACTTATCTCCAAAGCCCTCCTAAACAACGGTTCAGCACCTTTATAGTAAGCATTTAATTGAAGAAATGTTGCAACCTGGTTATAATATTCTGGGAGGTTTTCTTTTCTTGTTTCTTTTTCGTATTTTTGGAGTGATTTTTTATATTCATCCTCCATGTTGTAATGGTCTCCGATGTGGTGCCAGTATCCCATTAGTTCATATTTTTTGGTTTCAGCCATCATCTCCATGAACATTTCTAAATTGCAAACAGAACTTTTAAGCTGATCCCACGCTTTTGCTTGGTCGAGTTGCCAGGGTAATTCATCCACTTTACGTTCATTCAGTATCTGTGAGTTGAAATAGTCTGCCAGGTGCAGATTGTAAGTTTTTTTCAGGTCTCTAGAGAGATATTCTTGGGTTATGACTTCTGTAAATTGGCGGTGATAAAAATTGATAAAAGATGCTTCATTCATGCTTCTCTCAGTGAGGTATGGTTCTAGGTCAAAATATAGTCGTGACCAGACAACTACTGGTAATCTATCCACATCGGGAGACCGTGGTGAACGGCGTTTAAAATCCGATAAAAGAGTTTCATCCAAGGAGAGAACATCCAGGATCTCATCTTCTGAAAGACCATATCTGGAAGCTGCCAAATAACAAAGACTTTTCGATACCATCACTTCTCCATGCTGGGACTCACTTGATAATCTTTGAAATGTATCCTGTATTAATTGGGGTATATCCTCTCTCAAAGTGACATCATCAGTGTTGGTATAAGATTTCCATCTCCGGGCTTCTTCAAAGGCTAGCTTCAAATACAAAGGCAAACCTTTAATTAAAAATTTCCCTAAAACCTCTTCTTTCTGGTGTTCCTCTAGAGTTCTGGACGCATCATTAAGCCACAAATCAAGGAGCTTCTCTCCCTCACCAGGTTGCATAACTCCTAATTCAATCAGATTCTCTGATGGAAACTTCTTTCTTAATGTATCTAAAGACTCCCCGGGAATACTTGAAATAATTAGATGCACATTCTCTGGTTGATATGTAGGGAGCCATGCAAGACCCCGTGCATTTTCACAGTCTGAGAGCTGATCCAGGGCATCCAAGAATATGATTAACGGTTTCTCAAGTGTGGCCAGACTCAGCCGCACTGGAAGCTCATCAACCAGTTTCTGGTATTCTGTGGGTATTCCTTCATAATCTGCGTTGTATATGTCTGATATTTGGTGACAGAGACTTTCAAGCAAGGATCTGATATCAGATGAAGTTGCTGTAGCACCAATATATCTAGATATAACTTTTGATTCCGGATATTCTTTCCTGGCTTTATCAGCTGCATAAGCCATTAAAGCTGTCTTACCCGAACCAGACACACCATGGATAGTTAATGGTTCTTCCTGTCTATTTTTAAGATAATCTCCAATATCCTCCAGGATTTCCACCCTACCCTGGAAATATCTGAACCTTTCCATACCAAAATCCAGATGATCCTGTATCTCCTTATCCAAAGGATCAATCTCTTCAAATTGACCTACCTCATCTAATATAACCTTAGATAATGAGTCGTAGATATCATCACACAACACGTCCAAATGTTCTATGCTTACTCCCTCATCATTCCAATCAGCATTATAATTATGAACATTACCAGGCAATGCATTGGTTAACCTGTCTTTTAATTTTTTTATTTGGTTTGAAGCTTCTTTATCAAATGCACCATCAGCAGTCAAGTCAATGAAATCTCTAACACTCTTTTCACAGGGTACGTTGCTGAGTTCCCTGAAGAAGCAGTGAACATGGTCCTCAGCATCCGGTACTTCCAGTGCACCCTGTACTATTTCCTGTTCAGTGGCAGAAGCAAAATATTTCAACCGATCCTTTTCACCTAAATCCATCTGCAAAACAGCACTACGAAGAATATAATTCAACCGGTTTTCTACTTCCATCCAGGCATCATAATCTTCATATTCACCAGTACGGGGCTGCAAGTCATAAACTGGTGGCACAGCATTATCATCACGCCAGAACCACATATCCAACAATGCTTTATCTTCTTCATTTGTCAGTTTGTATATTTCTTCAAACTCACTTGTAGGTATCTCATAAGGCACAGGATGCCAACCATACTTATCACCCAACAAAACAATAAAATTAGGCTTCGGAGTCACCTTCTGACAGCGATCAATCTCCTCCAAACAGATCTTCATAGTCTGCTGATCTAAACTCGCCTCTTCAGACACACCCCACCTAAGATCAATAGCCTGAAAACGACAACCATGCTCCATACACAACTCACGCAACCTAGGAAAAACCTTCTCCTGAAGTGCACTACGCTCCTCCTTCAAGTCACTGAAAGTGGAACTAACAAAAATCCTGAACGTTCTACTCGATTGAACCATACTAATATCCCTTAAACCCTCTCCATAACTTACCTTACGTGCAACATATTCTGATCTTATGATAATATTTAGATCTCATGTGAATATAGGAAAATGGTGGTATAAATAATCCACCCTGTAAACCCCGTAACCGAACCCAATAAAGTGAGATCGAACTCAATGACATATCATATCAGCAGCAAATCCCATATTCCCCATATTCATATTTTGAAACCCCATGTTTACCCGTTTTAAATTCTTCATCATGCTCCTTTTGGGTTTGGTGATTTTACGTTGATTGGAGTATATGGCTTCGCCATCCTTGAAAACCATCAACTCATTATTATAGTACTTATTCCACACTTTAGCAGTTAATGGTTTACTGGGAACAGTCACTGCCCTTTTTTCTTCTGCAGATTCCATGTTAGTTTCATCATATGGAATTTTATCATCAGAAATGGTTATTTTCAAGAATTCATCCAGCTTCCTGTTACCGTAATCTCTGAGACTGTGTTGGTGTAATATAATTCATAGACCTCCCCCTTATCATAGTAGGTGAACAGGTATTCCCCATCACTGAATACGCATTTAACTACACACAGTATGCTAATCCCTAATAAAAAATCTGAAAACCGCCTGAAATCTCTCTGAGTCCACATATGACATTTTTTTCCAGCTATATGATTCATTAAGTGGCAGAAGAAGTATTCTGAGTCTGTGTCTCCCATGGGCTGGAATTGACCTGTTTCAAGATCTCTATATTTATACAGAGTTCCATTATGCACAAATACGTATTCTTTACCTTTTAATTCCCTTGAGAAGGGATGGTTATTCCTGTGACCAGTGCCACCGATAGTACTGTTCCGCAGCTGCCCTACAAATATTTGAGATCTGAAAATGGTAAGGTTTTTAAGGAAAATATCAAAGGAACCCTTCATTGGTTTGGTTTCCTCCAATGATCTGAATGACGCATCAGGATAAAATCCCAACCCCCAACCATTGGAATAGTAGACTCCCCTCTCCAGGAATTTCTTTATTAAAAACTCTTGCCTTTCCCTAAAATTGAATGACATACCCTTAATTTCACACATAAAAAAACACCTCCTGTATGGTTTAATCCTCCATGTATTGGTTTATATTCTTAATTAGTTTCTCTGTGCATTCTTTACACACCCCACGATTACGGTCCAGGTCTTGAATCTGGCGATGGTAACTTACAATACAATTCTCATTTCTACAATGCCATACATCGGTAGCTAAGCTGAATACTTTTATAATCTCCTTACCCAACCTTTCTTTCATCTTTTTAGGGGAACTTTCCTGGAAACGGTATGAGGATAGTAAGCCGGCTCCGGCCTTTCCAAAACCAAAAATATTCCGGGATATACCCCTATCATATATTCCAATTTCAGTGACTCCCACCACAATCTTCCCAGTGATTTTGTCCAGTTCCCTTGAAAAAACCTCCTCCTCTTTTCCATGTTCTTCAATTTGGGGGTTGGGCATTTGGAGCACATTAATTTCAGGAGTATATTCTAAATTATCATCTATAGACTGTAAAAACTTGAAAAAGGATTCATAGAGATGATTGGAGAGATCCTGATTTATTTTCCCGTAAATTACAAGGGTGACTAATGGTTTTCTCTTTTTTATCAGGGCACCTTCAAATCTTTGCATCAATATTCCTCCGAGTCATACCATTTCATCTTAAAACAGCGCATTTCATCACGTATGTTTTGGGGTATCCTTTCTAAAGGAAGGTATTTTACGTTATTATGTTTATTTTCCGCAATTTCTGCTTTACTGGAACTGAATACGTATACATAATCTGAATACTGGGCTGCCAGTTCCACGCAAGACTCCCGGGTATTATGGTAACTTACACTGTAAAGTAGGCTTGAAACTTCCACCTCCAGTGTATCTGGAAATACAACCATACAGTTCCAGCAGGAACCATCATCCTGGGAATTGTTAGTGGCTGTCCCAACACAATTGTGCTGACTGTCGAAGAAGATAGAAGTATTGGGCGCTCCCCCAAAATCCACTACATAAGCAGTGTTGTTTATCATTTTATCATTTTTAACGAAGATTTTATCATTGAACCTGTATCTTAAGGATTGTCTGATGTCAATTCCATCGCTAAGGCCACACTGGAATTCTTCCACTTCAAATTCCCCTGATGGTACCAGGTGGAAGTAATTGTTCCGAAGGTAATTGACAAAAACCCTTTCCTTTTTAAAGCAATCAGGAGTTCTCTTAAAACGACGAAAGAATCTCCCATGAGAATCTCTTTTCCGTTTCTTTGACTGTTCAGATCCCAATTTAAGCTTCTTTTTAATCTCCAACACACTGGCACCATTCAATGGTTCCAGATCATAATTTATATAGGATTTGATGACACAGTTACTCTGGTTATAGGTGAAAGGATAGGTTTGACTCCTCTCCAGAACGTTATATGCATAATCATCATCCTGAGTGTACTTGGCTGCAGCGATGATGTTATAAAGATTAGGGTAAATATGTCCATCACTAATGGCCAGGTTCCGGGCATATTTATAAGTCTCCACCATCCCCAGATCAGCTTCTTCATCCTGGTAGAGTTTTAATATGGAATCTCCCCGATCAAAACCTTTATTGCGGGAGTTTTCATACTGGAATATCATGAAGGGCATTTCTGAGGATATCTTCCCTACATCGGATTCTTTAACCTTACAGGTGATGGTAGGTACCACCATCCCATAACCCATGTCCAATGGTTTGTCCAGATATTCCAGAACATCTTTATAATGTTTAATATTGCATACAAAGAGTACTTTCTCGTCTTTTTCCAATAACTCTTTTAACTTAAGAGCCATGTATTTATAACGGGATTCCATGTACTGGGATTTATATGGTTTAAGTAAACTGGCATACTTCTCAACTCCAATATCCTCCACCAGGTCAGCGAATTTATCAATACCCCTGAATTCTTCCCGAGTAAAGGGTAATGATGCATCTAAAAATTCAATGCTTATGTCCTGATCAAGAGAGCTGCGCACAGCTTCTATGGCCGGATCATTAGGAGTGATGGGTATGGCCCGCCCCATTTCATCAGCAATAACAGAAATCATGGGAAGTTTCTCCACTGCCTTTATTATTTCCTCCCCTAAACCATCCGGCAGATCAACAGCCACCACAACTCCTTCCAGCTGGCTGATTTCTTCTTTGATGTGGTAGGCATCCTCTGCCCGTCCCGGGAAGTAGGGGAGAGTGATGATTTTATCACTCATAATGATTCACTCCCTGTATTCAAGATGTAATCGAAGGATTTCTGGTAGTCTTCACCCTCCCTGGAAAGTCTTACAGCGTAACGGGTTACTTCAATGGCATCTCTTATGGAGAATGACCGGGAGAAGAATGCATCCTGATCCTTTAACATGTGCTGGATTATGGAGTAAATGAGATCTTCAGAGGCGTAAGGTACATTGGCCTTAACAATGGCCCGTAAAACCTCCCCGCTAGGAGGTTCCACACCTATTACTGGTTTTAACCGAGATTCAATGTATCCTGGGATAGTGTATGTGGAGGGATCATCGTTCATTGTGGCCACGAAGCGGAAATCAGGGTGGGCTTTGATTTTCACACCAGCAATCACTGATTCCACATACCTACGATCATCTAAAAGTGGAGCTAGACTGGCCCAGCACTTTTCATTCATTCTGTTGGCCTCATCCAGAACACAAACTCCTCCATTGATGACTGCAGATACCAGGGGGCTGCCCCGGTATCTGATCTGGTTGCCACTGTAAATCACAGGGGTTATGATCAGATCTTCAGGGCGCATGTCTGAGGTGCAGTTCATGAGGTAGACTGGTTGGTCAAATTCCTGGGCACTGGCACAGGCCAGGGTGGTTTTACCATTTCCAGGGTCACCCACCAAAACCGGGGTCATTGGCAGGTCATCTTTATCTATCTGTAACCATGATGCCATTAAAAATCTCATCTCCTCATCACGGCCAATCCACTTATATTGGGTCACATCGGCTTCACGCAGACTGATTTCAATTCCATTAATAACTTTTTTCATTGAATCCAATTAAAACACCCCTAATCGATTATATTACAAAGTTAGTCTCCAAAAAAAGAGACAATATAACTTAGGGTTTTATGGGAATTCATTTTCTAGAACCCAAAAGTGGGATAATCCAATAAAAAAGTTAATGTTTGAATTCAGAACTAGGAATGTAATTTTAGTTTCAAGTTTCATTTAAAATAATATAGGTTACCCTACCTCAAATTAAAAAAAATCAAGCTTAGGTGTGTTCTATGAATGTGAAGAAGTTATAATTTTCATCCATAAATGTTTTTTTGATTTTTAGGGATCATTTGATTTAAACTACAGACTACCAAATTTAGCTGCTTTCATTATGAGGGGGAGACCAAATTCATTTGATACCATGATAAAATTACCATTATTACCTATATCAGATAATAACTTTATTTTTCCTTTAAACTGATAAACGGCCAAACAAAGCCCTGTTTTAATATCCCACACTCTTATAGTACCATCATCACTCCCTGAGATAGTAAATTTCCCATTAAAATCCATATTGATGGAATTAATTGTATCTGAGTGCCCTTTAAGTATTTTTAAGCATTTTCCAGTCCCAATATCCCAAATCCTCAAAGTACGATCATCACTCCCAGAAACAATATTTTGACCATCAGGAGTAATTTTTACATTGTTTACACTATCAGTATGCCCTTTAAGTATTTTTAAACATTTTCCAGTCCCAATATCCCAAATCCTCAAAGTACGATCATCACTCCCAGAAACAATATTTTGACCATCAGGAGTAATCTTTATATCAGATATAGTATCTGAGTGTCCCTCCAATGTATTTACACATTTCCCCTTTTTAAAGTCCCATATTTTTATATTCATATCTGAACTTCCAGATACAACATATTCCCCATTTGGGACAACAGCAACTGCATAAACACCACCATTATGGTGCTTAAGAGTATTTATCAATTCGCCTTTTGTTAGATCCCATACACTTAATGATCTATCCATATTTCCAGAAATAGCAATTTTATCATCATTAGTTAGAACAAGTGTGTAAATTTTTGGGGTTTTAAATCCAAGTAGTTTCAAGCATTCACCTGTTTTGAAGTCCCATATGCGCAGAGTATTATCAAAACTACCCGAAACTACCCTAGATTTGTCATAAGTTATTTTTACACTTGTCACAAAGTCAGAGTGACCTTTTAACGTATTCAAACATTTTCCTGCTTCCAAATCCCACAATTTAATCGTGTTATTCCAACTACCAGTTTCAGTGGCAGCTAAATCCCCATCAGGTGTTATATCAAGACTATAAACATCTTTTGTACGAATTCTAAGGGGTTCTATTGATTCTCCAACTTTTAGATTCCACAGTTTTAATGTTCTATCATCACTCCCTGTTACAGCTAAAAGCCCATCTGGAGTTATACTTACACTATTAACATTTTTAACATGACTTATTAACGTTTTAAATATTTTTCCATTTTCTAAATCCCATAATTTTAATGAATTGTCAGCGCTTGCAGAGATACCTAATTTACCATCAGCAGTTATGGAAACACTTGCAATATAGCCACTATGGCCTTCCATGATCTTCAGTGGTTTATCTGCATTTAAATCCCATAAATATAATTTATTTTTCCTATCTCCTGAAATAAATTTAGTACAATCAGGGGTTATACTAACAGAATTAACTGCAGCTTCATGACCCCTAACAATTTTTACACATTCACCTTTTTCAATATTCCATATCATTAAAGTTTTATCATCACTTCCTGTAAGTGCAAATTTCCCATCCGGAGTTATACTAACAGAATTAACTGCAGCTTCATGACCCCTGACAATTTTTACACATTCACTGGTTTTAGAGTTCCAAATGCGAATAGTTCGATCATAACTCACAGAAACTACTTTTTGACCATTTGGAGTAATTTTTACATCATTAACTCGTTTTTGATGGCCCTTCAAAATATTTAAGCATTTTCCAGTTTGTAGATCCCACATGAGAATAACTTTATCCCAACCTCCAGAAACAGCAAATTTCCCATCAGGAGTTATATCAACACAACTGATCCAATCATCATGACCCTTTAATGTTTCTAAACATTCTCCTGTTACTAAATTCCAAAGACAAATATTTTTATCCCAACCTCCAGAAACAGCAAATTTCCCATCGGGAGTAATAGCAACAGCCTTTAAGAAATTGGTATGATGCTCCAAAGTTTTGATCGGATTAAAATGTGGAATGTATGGTGGAATTTGAGATGAATGTTTTATTAAAAGAAAATTTTCATTTCTATCAGCTAAGATATCAGAAACAGCTTCTGCTACCGGCCCTGTCTTTGAAAAATTATAAGCTTCTTGGAGACAAAAACCAGGAATATGTGAGTATTTTAATAAATTATTACTGTTGAAGTTTAGGAAATTTTGAAATGCTAATATTTTAAAGAGACGATCTGAATGTTCTGAAGTTTTCAAACCAGATTCAATCTCATTGGCGGATATTGGTTTAATAGAATGGAGAATATCTAGTTTTTCAATTTTTCCATCAGCAAATGCAATTAAGTTTTGTATATAAACATTAATATAACTATCATAATCCAATTTTTGCTGTTTTTCAATTTTTGCATCAGGTAAAAAATCAAGTGTTTGATTATAATCCTTTGTAAGATTATAAACCATTTTTTGAGCACACTTGGTTTCAATGAAGATTAAATCTGTGAGAATTGTTTCTAACTCTTCCCACATTTCGGTCTGAATTAAATAGTAAGGCAAATATTTCAACATATGCATTGACATTTTATGGGTGCCGTTGATATATTCCTGCCAACCATGTTCTGTTAATGTTTTATATCCGTCCTGTAGGCTTAAAAAGTAATCAAAAGATCTATCCGGATTTGTTAACCAGTCCACAAGTGAACGATGAAAAGGTTGAATTTTTAGATGTTTCCATTTATCCAGATTAGATACATTGGGTGGTGCACTACCATCATCATATGAGGGGAATAAAGAGGATAACTCTTGTTGGAATTTACTTAACTTTCTGTCTCCCCAATTGAAATAAGAACTAATAGTCATTAATTTTAAAGGTTCCTGAGATGCTAAAATTAACTCTAAAGCAGGTGCAAAATCCTGATCATAAACATCAATATCAGGAAATTTACGTTGAAAAAATTGTGTATAAATCTCTCCCAAACCTTGAGGAAATTCTTCAATCCTATTGAATGATAGTCTATTCTCCGCTAATTCTCTACGAAGCCATTCCAAATATAAAAAATTTCCTTCGCTTTTTCTTAAAATCTCATTTTGGTCTATTAGATCGATCTTCCCATCTATAGCATAATTAGCAACTTCTTTTTCAATAAATTTTATAACATCACTTAAATTTTCTTCTGATTCTGTTTCGAGAATAAATGGTTCAAGGCTTTGTAAAGGCGCAATTACTTCAGGTTCTTCTCTAGTTGTTATGATTAACCTCAACCATTCTGGTGTTTTCTTGAAAGATGATGCTAAAAAGTGGGCTAAAACATTTTTTTTCTTTTCACTGGCCTCATCCAGAGCATCAATTAAAATAACCACATTTGTTTCTGGTTTTGGTATCTTTCTCAAAGGTTGAACTATTAATGAATCAAATAAGGCATTTGCATTAGCATCACCAATTAATTCTTGGATATTCATAGATTTGAGACGTTCTTCATAATCCATGATTTGTGTGGATAACTGGTAAGCAAGGGACAATACAAGTCGACGAGGATCTGATTTCTCACTGCTCCCATAATGACATAGATGAAAAGCAGCTATATTACGATTTTCACATAGCCAAGCTGCTATTGCAGATTTACCAACACCCGGATCACCTGTTAAAAGAAAAATTCGGGACTGATTAGGCTTTTTCACCCATGAGTCAATAATATCAAAAAGCCATTCCCTACCCGTGAAACGTTCAAGATGATCTAAAATATCCGCATCAAACTCCAAAGGACGTAGAATCTTTTTTAAACTATTGTAAGGCCCATATTTAACTTTACTTTCTTGAAGCGATTCTAAAAGTTCATCAAATTTTTCTTGATATTCTGATTTACTTTCTCCTAAAGGAATACATTTCTGCATATCTAACCATTGCAAACGACATATAGATAAAGGAGGTTCACACCACACAAGCATTATAGGAATGGGATTCATATTACTTCTATCTAAAAAACGTCGAAGTTCATTTAAACAATATCCTTCAGGTCTGCGGACTGAATGAGGTGTCATTAACAAAATTACCCTTCCGAAATCAGGATTTTCAGTAACCCAATGCAGACCTTCTTCAATGTATTTTTCCCAATCACCACCTGGTTTTAATCTATCACGGTCAAACCATACATTATGACCTGAATTTATAAGATCAACTTTAAGTTTTTCGGCCACAACTGCATGTTCATCGTGACCATAACTAATAAAAATACGAAGAGGTTTAACATCTTTTTTGGCTTTGGATATGTTTTCACCTGACATTTTTGGCCCTTCTAAATTTTCAAAATAAAAACGCTCGATTAATATATTGAAGATTATAACTTGTCACAAATCTCTTTTAATTGATTTATAGCATGTTTTTTAGATTCTTCTGCAGATACTTTCTGTTCTTTTAGCAGGTCATTAATTTCATCATCAAAAGAATTTATGAATCTCTGGACTGTCGGTGCATGTCTCGTGAATATAGTCTGCCTAAATCCTTTTTCTCGTTCGGAGAGATTCACGGCCAACGCACCGAACCAATCCCCAACTAAAGTAATGTTTTCTTTCATATCTTCAGCTATGGCAACTTTAACTTCAGGATGATCAACTTCTCTCAAGAAGTCTAAAAGGAGATTAATTCGAATTTTAGCAACTTCATCTCCTTTTCGTTTTATAGTGACATTTGGATCTATTATTAAACTGCAACCACATTCTTTAACGTGCTTTTCCAACCATTGACGTTCTTTACGGAGTAACCTATATCTACTTTCATCTGGAACTCCTTCACCATCTCTTTCAACCCATATCTTGTGATTAGTTGGCCTATCTGGAATTTGAAAAGAACTTAATCTGGCTTTTTGTCTTACATGACCAGTATATCCCATTCCAATAATATTCTGTGAAAAATCAGCAATCATTTTGGTTCTATCACCAAATAAGGCCCCACACTCAAAGAGAGGTTTAATTTCCATAGGGTCCATCAAATTTTCAAAGTAATGCTTGAAAAAGTCATTAGACAGTTGTTCACTTAATACTTCGTCATTTTCATTCCATTCAATTATCTGCAACCCTTCAATCATTCCCATCTGTGTTTCATCTAAATCTAAACATATGGGAAGTATAGGTATGTTGAGGGCCTTTGCATAACCTATTTCTTGGTTAACCCATCCACGTTTTATCGAAGCCTTGGTAATAAATGGAATGAAAAAATGAGAATGTGCAATAAACCTCATTATTTCATTGGTAAATGGTATTGATGGTTGAAGATTTTTAGACCACATTGGCTCTAAACCATTGTCTTTCAAAATTTTAGCTAGTCTTTCAACCTTAATCTTATCTTCATGCATAAAACTTATAAAAACCCGATATTTAGACAATTTAACCCCACCTACTGAAATTTAATTGTATTATTATACCATTTGTATATCAATTTATTATCATAAAATGATATAATTTTATTGTTAAAATTGTCAAATATTATCATAAATTTAGTATCTACAAAAAATCAGTAATGAGTAATGGTTAAAAATAATAGTAAAAAGTATATGAAAATAGAATTATCAAAATGTCGATTGAAATCATAGGTCTACTGGCTAGTATCTTCGCAGTAGTGATGTTTGTAAGCCCCATAGATCAAATCAAGAGCATTAGAAAAATTGGAAAATCTGATGAAGTGTCACCAGTCATGTACATGGCCATGGTGGTGAACTGTTCACTATGGACTATTTACGGGGCCGGGATCAGTAACTGGTATATCTTAACTCCCAATGCCATTGGTACTATTCTGGCAATTGTTACTTTGTTTTTTATTTACCGTTATCGTTAATAAGCTTGCAGTTTTTTTCGAAAGATTAATTTATTTTTAGGTAGAGATACAAAAATGATGAACATGCGCAACGTACTGTTTATACCCCTGGAAGAAGTCAAGCTGCACTTTGAGGAAAACAGAACCAGTGAAGTTAAAATAGTTGTACCCAAGGCTTGGAAAGATGAATCAACTGAACTAATGGGGGAAATATGGAGTCATACTCCCTTAAATCAACAGAATTTTGTTTTTGAATCTTCAGAATTTATGAATGAATTATTAGAAAAATTTGATGGACCTTTTTCAATTTCTTTTGCCAATGAAAAGGCACCTCAAACTGCTCACTTTCATGAAAACCATTTAGAAATCTATTTTACAGAACATTGTATTGGCGCCCATTATCAAACCCCAAATGACTCCAATTCCCAATTTAAAATACTTAAAAATGGAGGAACTATGATTTTCGGGCCAGGAGTAACTCATCATTTGGAATTATCTGGATTGACCATGGTTATTGAGGTTCCATCAGTTAATGATGATAAAAAGTTAAAGGATATAGAGGGGTGAATTGAATGCATCGAGTTTTTATAAGCTATTCACATACGGATAAAGATGATCCAAAGGTCCATAATATACTTGAGGTTCTAAAAAATAATGGTTTGACTTCAACTTATGATAAGAACCTTTTAGGGGGTTGGGATTTTAAAAAACAGATCGAAGTTTTAATATCTCATTGTGATATTTTTATTGCTATTTTATCTGAAAACTCTGAAAAAAGTGGGTGGGTCCAGGCAGAAATCGGGTACGCCATGTCCAAGAACATACCAATTCTCCCTATTTCAATTGATGAAACTGAACCAGGGCATATGATCAGCCAATTACAAGCACCTCAATGGGTGGGAAGTGATGAAGAGAAAAATTCGATCATCAAAAGGTATAAATTAATGTTAGAAATCGAGGAAAGTAATCCTACCTATGAATGTGCAGATAACCGCTATCAAAGAACAGGAATGTTAGTGGAATATGCCAGTAATATCATTAAACTGGGATTTTTTGGAGAAATAAGGCAAATCGCAGGTTTAAGCTCATTCCATATTCCGAATAAAGGTATTCATAATTCAGCATGGGATAAACGATATACTGGGATGAAAAAACCCAGTGATCCTGAATTAGAATTGTTATTAAAAGAGCGAAAAACACTGCAATTGCATGGGGATGCAACTGAATATTATCTGATAATTAATCCTGATTTTACATTTAAAAATAAAGATGCAAGAAAAGCTAGAATTGAAGAACTGCTAGAATTCTTGAATGTTAACATTGATAACCCTAATTTAAAGATTGTTATTGATAATACAATACATTATGGCAGAAATTTAACTATAGTCGGAGACTGGTTCACTGCTGATGCCTACCACTCAACACTTGATGATGGATATTCCCAAACATTATTCACAAGACATGCCCCCACAGTGCGAAAACAAGTCGAGATATTTGATGCACGGTTCAACGAACTTTTAAATAATCAGAAAATAAGTGATATGTCTTCTGTTCAAGTGGTAATTGATAGACTAGAGAGTATATTAAAAAATTTGTAATATTTACCCTCTAAATTTAAAGAAAACGATCTATTCTTTTTAATTTTAATGAATTTCTAATATCACAATCATCATTCCCCATATGCTTCAAATTATTTTTTTCTATACTAATTTTTTCTAAAATGTTTTGATATTCCACAAACCGACAATTACAGGAAGTATCTGATTCACAGACCAGTTCTGTGTTTATATTCCTGATTTTCTCAACATGTTCAAGTTTACCCCAAAAATCGCTTAGGCTGTTGTTCTTATTGTATTTACCAATCATCATATTTTCAGGGTCATTATGGAAATTGTAGCAGATGTAAATTCCCCCATAAGGATCTATTGTAACTGATAGTGGGTTAATCCAGCATTTAAATCCTGCAGGATAAACAGTTTTTCCCAGGTCAACTTGTAAAATGTCATTTGCTGACTTTTCAGATTTTAATGAACGTAATTCTTCTTCCACTTCAATTAAATCTTCAAAGGATGGTTCATCATCCGGGCTACGGATTGACTTTATTTTAAGGTGTTCCACACCGAGATCTAAAAGTTCAGAAACTGTTTCCAGTAATTTGTCTTTATTTTTAGAAGTTAGAAGTAATTTAGAACCTATTATGGCCTTTAATTTCTTATTTTTCTCTTTGTATTCAAGGAGCTGGCTTAGATTATTAAAATATTCCTCCCTTAATCTAATATTTTCACTGGATTGTTCTGAGAAGCTCAAACGGATGTAAGCAAAGCATTCCAGAATTATTTTTAGGGTGTTTTCATTTAATCTTGATATACTTTGACCATTGGTTAAAATCCCGAAATCCATTCGGTTATTTCTTCTAAATTCTGAAACAACTTCTATTATCTCATTGATATTGCCGTGTTCAAGTGGTTCCCCACCCCCACACAATTCCACATTCATTACACCCAAACTTGATAAATCTGTCAAAATAGTCCTAAATAACTGCAGATCCATATCTAAACTCTTGTTTTTCTTGCATTCTTTTATATGATCTTTGTACATGCAATTTTTACAATGTAGACTACACTGGTAAGTGGGATAAATATAGGCCATTTTTGGATAAGGCATATCATTTTTAGCTTGTTTAGAGGATAGTGCTTTTAGTATCCTACGAGCATCATTTTCATATTGGAGAATACGTTTGTTCATTTTATAGCCCCTAATTATTCCATTGTGGTATCAATCCCCCATATGGAGTCGTTTTCTATTTTTTCACCACTATATTGCTTAAATTTTATTATTTTGAGTTTAAACTGAATAACTGCTAATGCACGGTCCGTTTTCTTACTTAAGCAAACTAATGTTATATCTAAAATCCCGAATTAATTTATCAAACCAAATGGTTGAACATTAAAAAAAGCCAGTATGATGGTAACGGGTTGAAGCTTCACCCTTTACATTGTAGACATATTAATACTCAGCCCCGGGCTCGTGTAAAAGAGACCATGCCTAGGAAAATCTTAAGAATATCCAGAGATAGCTATTGTAAATAGAAGTAACCACTTCCAACCCATAGAAGAACTTCTCTGATATGGGGTGGATATGGATGAGATCACAGTATTTTGAGGAAAACCAAAATGAACTCCATGATTTTTCACAGCTACTAGGATCTTTAAACTAATTTTAATCTTCGGAGTTTTTGATGGTTAAAGAGTTTTTGATGGTTAAATCTTATTTACTAGAAAATAAAGAATTAAATTGTCAAATAATACATTAAATATAACAAAGTTAATTAAAACATCCAAATGTATCAAACGGGTTTTATACTCTTATAAAGAGTATCCCTCTCAGCAGGAATCCTCCCCAGATCCATAATAATCCGTTGCAGGTCTTCAGGTGGCGTGTAAACCCCGTGCTGCGCCCCGGCAGATCGTGAGATGTTCTCTTCTCCTAAGGTTCCCCCCATATCATTGCAGCCTGCAGTGAGGCATACCTGAGCGAATTTGAATCCCAGTTTCACCCATGAAACCTGTATGTTAGGGATAAGATCTCCAAACATCAGCCTGGCCACTGCATAAAGTTTAAGGTCTTCGGTGCCAGTGGTTCCTGGACTGGAGATTCCTTTCAGGTAGAGAGGTGCATTCTGGTGCATGAATGTTAAGGGGACGAATTCTGTGAAGCCCCCGGTCTTTTTCTGTATGTTTCTGAGGATTTCCAGGTGCTCCACCCGGTGCTCCACACTCTCCACATGACCGTACATCATAGTACAGGTGGTGGGTATTCCAGTCTGGTGGGCAGTTTCAACAACCTCCACCCACTCATTAGTGGTGAGTTTACCCTGACAAATAACCTCTCGAACCTCATCATTCAATATTTCAGCGGCTGTTCCCGGCATAGAGCCCAAACCAGCATCTTTTAACATTTTAAGAGTTTCTTTTAGTGACATTCCGGACTGTGATGCCCCGTAATAGATCTCCATGGGAGAAAAGGCATGAATATGGATATCAGGAATTTCCTCCTTAATATTAAGCAGTATTTTTTCATAAAAATGGGCGTCAACATCAGGGTGGAGTCCTCCCTGTATGCATAGTTCCACTGCACCATTATCCCATGCAGTTTTTGCCCTTCGTACTATTTCATCCATACTCAGGAAGTAAGCACCATTATCAGTGGAGTCTTTTCGGAAAGCACAAAACCCACAGGTTCCAGTGCATATGTCTGTGAAGTTGATGTTCCAGTTTGGAATATAAGTAATCTCATCACCCACTAATGACTGCCTTCTTAAGTCTGCTGTTTGAATAAGGGCCTGATATTCATTACCAGAAGTTTTTAGAAGCTTAAGTGCATCTTCAGAAGAAATAACCTCATTTTTGGCTTTATCAAGTATCTCTTCTATGGTGGGTTCGATGTCCGGACTCTTATACATGAGAATTCCTATTGATGTTTATAACCTTTAAAGTTTTGGTAGGTTGATGATCACACTTGGTGGGTGGGTATGCCAAGTACCATGGCCCATCATGTCATGAAAACCGATATCTTTAAATATTATAGTGTCCTAGCTAGATTAGGAGGTGAAATTATGGCTGAATTACCAATTGCTCCAGTTGGAAGGATCATAAAAAATGCTGGTGCACAAAGGATAAGCGATGATGCAAAGGAGGCTTTAGCCAAAGCTCTGGAAGAAAATGGCGAAGAGCTAGCTAAAAAAGCCGTCGAACTTGCAAAACACGCTGGAAGAAAGACTGTCAAAGCCGAAGATATCGAAATGGCCGTCAAATCCGCTTAAGTTTTTTTATTTCTTATTTTTCTTATTTTTTAGGATGATATTTTTGTATTTACATCCAGATCCAGTTTGATCTTACAAGATGACTCTAACTTGATGATTTTATGAAACTAAACCTCAATTTAGAATATGGAAGATTTAGGTCTATAAAAACCAATACTAAACCTTCCACCTTTTTATAGTACCCTGCAATAAAGATAAAGAACTAAGAGCACAAAGGAGATAAAAAATATGAGTACTATGGATAATCTGAATGAAGCATTCGCTGGTGAATCTAAGGCCAATCGTAAATACCTTGCATACGCTAAAAAAGCCGATGAAGAAGGACACTCACAAGTGGCCAAACTCTTCCGTGCAGCAGCCGAAGCTGAAACTGTTCACGCACATAATCATTTAGCAGTAATGGCAGGTATTAACAGCACTGAAGAAAACCTGAAGGATGCCATTGAAGGTGAAATTGAAGAATTTGAAGAAATGTATCCCGATTTCATTGAAGAAGCAAAAGTAGATGAGAATAAAAAAGCAGTGTGGACCTTTGATGTGGCTAACCAGGTGGAGGAAATCCACGCAGGACTCTACCAGAAAGCTCTGAAAGCTCTGGGAAATAACGAAGAAGTGGATTATTATGTCTGTAGATACTGTGGAAACACTGTAGAAAATGAAGCACCTGATGTTTGCCCGGTCTGTAAAGCACTGAAATCCGATTTCTTTAATGTGGATTAAATCCTAAAGTAATTTTTTTCCTTTTTTTATTTTAGTTGAATATATTCACTTAAACCTTATTTTATTTTAATATATTTAATTAAACCATATTTTTAATTCAGTTTATTCTTTAACCTTTAATTTTTAGTTCATGATATTTTTTAAACCCAATTAATATTCCTTAAACTATTTTAATTGTCTTCAGGTTGCTGGAAGGTTATACAAAAATCTGTTCCCCGATCCCTTTCTAGTTCCAGTTCACCACCAATTTGTTGGGTAAGGCTATTAACCAACTGCAGACCAAGTGAATCGGCTTTTTCAGGTTCAAAATCTGAAGGGAATCCCACACCATTATCACTGACCTCAAGAACACAGTGATGATCGCTTTCCTGGAATTTAACCCTGATTTCACCACCACTTTCTCCAGGAAAAGCATGTTTAATGGAATTGGAGATTAACTCATTTACCATCAAACCCAGGGGAATAGCGATATTTATGTCTATCATCACATCCTCCACATCCAGTTCCAGTTTGATACGGGATGGATCAGCTACGTAGGTTCTAAAAAGATCATTGGCCAGTTTACGTATGTAATCCCCGAAATTGATATGTTTCAGATCAGCGGATCGGTACAGTCTTTCGTGGATCATGGCCATTGACTGGGCCCTTTCCTGGCTTTCCTTGAACATGGCCCTGGCTTCTTCATCTTTAATGTAACGTGACTGCAGATTAAGAAGACTGGAAATAACCATCAGATTGTTTTTCACCCGGTGGTATATCTCTTTCATTAACATTTCCTTATCTTGCAGTGCCTGTTCCAGTTTGATCTGAGTTTCTTTAATATCAGTTATATCCCTTGAAATTACCTGTACACTATGAATCCGATTATCAGGTCCGTAAAGTGGTTGTAAACTAGTGCTGAACCATTGATCTTTCCCATACGGGACAAACATTTCCACATCTAAACCATCTTCTGTACGGATTACTTCTCTTATTAATTCAATCTGCTTATTGGCAATTTCCGGAGGGAAAAAATCCCGGAGTGAATGACCCAACAGATCAGCAGGTTCTTTACCCATGCTATGTGCTCCTGCCCTGTTGGCCATTAAAAAAATACCATTTTCATCGTACAAAGAAATTGGATCCTTAGCAGATTCAATGAGAGTCCGGTATTTCTCCTCACTGTCACGCAATGCATCTTCTGCATTTTTTTGCTGGGTTATGTCGCGACTGTTGCAGACAAATCCACTGATCAACCCTTCCTCATCAGTGATTGGTGTCCCCTTTGTATCCAACCACACGTAACTACCATCCGCCTTCATACAACGATACTGAACTGATTGTGTGATGTGTTTGGTGAGGGCGTTCTGCATGCAGGAGGTTACCCTGGGCCGATCATCAGGGTGCACCTGATCAAACATTGATTTTCCAACAAGTTCCTGTGGTTTAAATCCAAGAACAGATTTCACTGAAGGGCTAGCATAGACATAAGTACCATCCCTACTAGCCTGGCAGATAATATCAGCCATGTTATCAGTGATCATTGATAATTGAGCTTCACTTCTTGCCAAAGCCTCTTCAGCAGCCTTTTCCCTAGTTATGTCACGTGCCATGGAAGATAATCCTATTATATTCCCCGACCGATCATTTATAGGGGAAACAGTTAATGATACATCGATTAGTTCTCCGGCTTTGGTTACTCTTTTGGTTTCATAGTGATCGATCTTCTCTCCATCACCAATTGTTTTCAGTATAGATAAGAGTTCATCTGAACCTGGTGGAAATATTATGGAACCGGATTTTCCCAGGACTTCCCTCACATTATAACCATATGTTCGCTCTGCCCCATTATTCCAGCTCAACACATTACCATTTAGATCCATTCCAATAATGGATTCTGCTGAGCTTTCTACTATGGCTGAAAGAATGGCCTGTGTCTTTTCAGCACTTTGACGATAGGTTATGTCCCTAATAATTGAGGTGGTGAATACCTCACCATCTCCTTCCCAGTTGGTGAGGGAGATTTCAAATGGGAATTCTTTACCATTACTCCTTAGTCCCACTGATTCAAAAGTTCCAACCAGTTTATGTTCACCTGTTTTGCGGAATTGATCCATTTGTTCGTCATATTTATCCCTCAAGTGAGGTGGAATAAATTTTTTCACTGATTCTCCCAGAACCTCCTCTTCAGAGCATTGGAACATTTTCTGAAAGCTTTCATTAACAGAAACTACTTCACCTAACATATTAGTGGTGATAATTCCATCTATGGCGGATTCAACCACAGAACGGAACATTTCTTCACTTGTTTTCAACTTTGTTTGTGATTTTTCTATCTTTTCACTTAGAAGAATGGTTATTAAACTAACTGAAATGAACATAATCGATCTGAAAATGTCATCATACAAATAATCACTTTGAAGTGGACTGATCCAGTCCGTTAAAATAAGCACTCCTGCCAGGAAAAACGGAACCCACAAACTCTTCCGTTTCCACCAGACAGCGGATAGTACTATGGGTATATAATAGAAGTGGGTGAAAAGAATTCCAGATCCTAAAACAAAATGAAAGTAGTAGGTTAAAACACAGGATAGGACAATTAAAGATAGGACCATGAAAGTTTCATACTCGGAGAGTGATACATTCCAGTCTAACTTCAAGGTACAATGCCCCCTAAACTAATCCGTCTACACTTATTTTTCTGTTAAAAGAAGCATAAATCATTTTCTCAAAATAACCATAATGAAATTTTTAAATGAAATTAGGGTTCTGTAAATTAATGCCGCCCCTTATATTTATCAGAATTATGAAAAAACTTCAAAAAATAATCTAAAACTTTATTTGAGATCTGAATTTATTTAGTATCTATGAAAGTGATTATTACCTATAAATAATATTTAGACCTAATAAAAGATGATTATCATCTACAAATGATATTAAGAACCTATAAAAGATAATTATCATCTACAAATGATATTAAAAATTTATAAAAGATGGCAAATCTATTGGGTAGGTTATTCATTAAAAGAGAAGTTTATTTATTGAAATTAAACCATATCCATTAAGGTTTCCAGCTTTTCAGGGTCATCACATTCTTCCAGGGGAAGAATATATTTCAGTTCTTCTTCTACAACCACAATGGCCACTGGAGATAAAGAGTAGAATTCTCCATTAGGATGTTTCAAGTGAAAAATCTTAACCAACGGATAAAAAACCCTATTTTCTATTGTGAAAGGTTTCCCAACTTTTATTTCCTGATTTTTCATTTTCCACCCAGCTAATTTAAGTATTTTGCCAATATCACTAATTAAACATGTGTTAAATCTCATTATCTGCGCATTTCCCCAATCAGTTCCCGCACCGGTTTTTTAGTGAATGCCCGTAGTACCTCTACCACTATCCAGATAAGCTTTAAACTCACATCCACCTCTAAATCCCCATCAAGTACCCTTCTATCAAAATCAGGTGTTATAACTGCATCAATTCGGGTGATGGCATTAAGTGGATAGGTGAACGACCAGATATACCCTGTGAAAAGGGCGGTGTCTGCTGGACTTTCCATTCCCAATGTCAACTTCAGGGAGAATTTTTCCAGGGACACTGATCTATAACAAGCAGTAATCAGCCGGTAAATGTGAGGCCATGACTCTTTAACTAAGTTCAGAATCTTTAAAATACGTTTTAGGTTAAATTTATCTTCTTCATCTGTTTTTTCTTCTTTATCATCCTCTTTTTTAGCCTTGTCTTTTTCATCTTCAGGTATATTCCTTGAAAAAATGCGTATACCTAAGAATTTAAGACTGAATTGGCCGTAAATTTCAGATCCCTGTTTTTTAAAGGACAAGGATAACTTTAGAGGAATCAAAAGAAAAGACAATAAAATAAGCACCAAAATAAGTATTATGATGCCTATTATAGTGTATATCAAAATTTAACCCACTCTCAGGCTATTAAATATTAGGGTGAATTGTGCAAATTGTAATTTCTTTGAATTATCAATAGAAATTTTCTTATACTGGAGGTTCACCCTTTTTTTCTTCAGTTTTTGCTTCTTCAGCTTTTTTAGTATGTTTTTTGCTGTGTTTTTTACCCATTCCCAGTTTTCCACCTTCAGCCATGACATCAACTATAGCGGAACTAACTTCACCAATTGCTCGAGATAGTGGGTCTGGATTTTTTAATGGAAGTACTTTAACCCCTTCAGGTCCACTCTGACCTTTGAAAACCACAACCATTGCTACTGGCTCTATACCTGCACCTCCACCAGCAGCAGCTGCAGATCCTCCTTCACTGGTTGCTCTTTTTCCTTCACCCATTCCTGCTCCGAATGCCATTCCCATTCGGGTAACCGGGATCATGACTTTGTCTTCACTTTCTATTACTTCCCCAATCACGTTTTCTATGTTCAAGACCTTTCGAATCTCTTCTACAGTAGTTTTTATTGGATCCTGGATATCCATAATAGGTCACCCCTACATTTTTTTAATTGTATATCTTATTGCCATTTAGCCATATACATTTTACTGAAATATTATTATAAACTGGAATAGTGGGTATATTTTAGAAATTTTATCACATCCCATGGAAAAAGTTTATATAGTATAGGACAATAATGTTTGAATGCGGGCCCGTGGTCTAGGGGTATGATACCTCCCTGACACGGAGGTGATCACGAGTTCGAATCTCGTCGGGCCCATCATGCCGTGGTAGTTCAGTTGGGAGAACGCCAGACTGAAGATCTGGATGTCGCTGGTTCAAGTCCGGCCCACGGCACTCCCCCTAATTTTTGTTCTTTATTTCTTAAAATAAGTTTCTGTATTTCTAAAATAATCTTAAATAAACTTTAATAAATAGGCTTAATTAATTATAATTTTGATTAACCTCTGAAACAAAATAAATAACAACTCATTTATTATTAATCTTTTTTTTGGACCGGATTAACGATTTAACATGAAAACCCGGGAATAACCATTGTAATTCTCATATAAGATAATATTTTAATTCATTAGTTATTATTGGTTAGCACAACGATAATTATAAAGTTTAGATAAAGTTTGTAAATTTTATTCATTTAAAATTCACTAAATTATTCTTTATTCAATTAAATTATTCCTATGTGTTTACGCACTGCAACAGCAATTAAACCTCCAAGCCCAGTTAACATTCCATAAATAATTGATCCTCCTATTAAAATTACCAACCATGGGATGATTCCAAGGTATGCCAGAACAATTCCCCCTGGAATGATTGAAACAAATACTGCAATACAAATTCCTACCAGAGATCCATTTACTGTTCCTTCAGTATAACTCCTGGTTCCCATGGCAGCTGCGGAGATAAATCCAGATAGTACGAATATAGTTACAGAAATCAATGAAACTCCACCTAAAAATGAGAATAAGGTGGGTTCGTTGGCATTTTGAACTGCCAATCTCACCAGTCCTAGGAATATAACGATATTACTAATAACCGTCATTACTATCAAGAAAATAATACCCAATCCCACTCCCCACAGGTCAATATGTTCATATAATCCCCTTAAACTCTTTTTTCTCTTTTCCCTCTCTTCCAGAACATAACTATAATCATACCTGTTGGCGGGTCCCCCCTGTTTGAGCATTTTTCCACATTTAGAGCAAAAAAGTGATTTCACTTTGTTTATCTGCCCACACAATGGACATATATTTTCAGAAACGTGACTACTGGCTTGTTTTTTGCTGGTTTGGTGAAAACTGATTGGTTCATTATTATTTTGAACACTTTCAGTTATCTTTTTCATGCCACGCGGTGTTAATTCAGCATAACTTAAACTCCCACCGCACAAACAGCTTTCAAAGTCTTCTAAGGATTCTCCCTTTTCAAGTTCATAAAAACCATCGCACTCATCGCAGATTACATATTTCAATTAAAATCCCGCCCCTTATTTGAATATTTCAATTAGTAGGTGATGTGCATTACATTCATCACAAAGGAGATAAGCCTGATATCCCAAACACAAATTTTTAACGGAATTATATTTTTTTTATTAATATTTAAATATTATTATTATATAATAAAGCAATATTTTAGTGATTAAAAATAAACTAATTAAAATTATAATAAATCAATTTTTAGCAAACTGAAAAGGATAACACTGTATTTGTTTATATTCTAAAAAATAATAATTTATATTCAAAATAATACCCAAAATAAGAATTAATCACATATTAAGGAGTGAACAGAAATATAAATTTATTATAATGTTGATAAAAAATGAATTGAATTTAAGTACTAAATTTAAGGATTGAGTGACAATAACCGTTTAGATAATTGAAATAAGTAATCGCAGGTTAATAAGGAATTTCAAGTTAATAAATAATCTCTAGTTAATAAGTAATCCCAAGCTAATAAGTAATCTCAGGCAAATTTAAATGAGTAATCCCAGTAGAACGATAGAGACTACTACAATAAATGTAACTCCTGCGAAAATCCCTATAGGTTTAAATGTTTCACTCCGATTAGTACCTGATACCTCTTTGGCAGGGATTAGTATCTGGCCACAACTACTGCAAAAAGCTGTTTCATCGGTAGTTGTATTACCACAGTTTTTACATGTGATTCTAGGATACTGTATTTCAGTTTCACCTTCTTCTTCCACAATATAGAGTTTACCTCCACATTGACATGAGTCAAAGTCACTGATAGATTCCCCATTCTCCAATGGGTAATAACCACCACAGATTTCACAGATTAAATATTTCATATTATCTTTTTTTTGTCTGTTTATAGGCCTATATATGGTTTATTATGGAGTAAAAAAGGGTATTTATTATAAATAAAAAGAATGAATTGGCAAAAATGCAATTAAAAGGAAAATAATAATTAAATCAACATTAATCTGTAAGGGTATTAATAATCACACGTTCAGATGAAATTTATAAATCAGAGTAATAATGAGCGCAATAGGAAATAATCAACATCAACATCCATTATTGTACTCAAAATTTTTCTTTTTAAGAATTTTCAGTTCATTTTAAGAATTTTTTCATATAATATTACCTTTCAGATAGGTGCTCCTGGACTCAGTTATATTTACATCAAGGAACGTTCCAAGAATGGCTTCTTCCACTACTACTGTTTTATATGAATTAGTACGACCAAGGTACCCTCCTTTACTTCCATTATCAGTGATAAGGATTTTTTGACGAGTGCCCAGGAGTTTCTTATTGTTACCCGTTGCAATCTCCACTTTAAGATCGTTTAAATTGCGAGATCGCTTTTTCATAGTTTGGTGATCAATTTCCGGAAGTAATGATGAACTGGTACCTGGACGATGATGATATTTAGATATGTGTAAAAAATCAGGGCGAATTTCCCTGATTACATCCATTGTGTCCTCAAAATCATCCTCTCCCTCAGTTGGGTATCCCACAATAATATCCGTTGCCAGGGATAGTTCAGGTATTTCTGTCTGGAAATGTTTAACTATTTCCAGGTATTCATCCACACTGTGGTTACGATTCATATCCTCCAGTATCTGATCACTCCCACTCTGCAGAGGAAGATGGAGGAATTTATAGACCTTATCATTTTTAAGGGCAGTTATAATTGATTCAAGGTCATTTCCAATGTTTTTGGGGTGCATCATCCCTACTCTTATGCGAAAATCACCTTCAATAGAGGATATTTCATTTATGAGATCTGCCAGTCTTTCTCCACTGTCTTTTCCATAAGCAGCAGTGTCTTGGGCGGTGAGCTGTATTTCAACACAACCATCTGCAACTGCCTGCTCTGCTTCTGCTTTTAATAGTGATATGGGATAACTTTGCAGCCCTCCCCGTGCAAATCGGGTGCAACAGTAACTACATTTACCAAGACAACCCTCACATATCTGAAGAATATGCACCATAGGATTGGAACGTTTTCGTGGCAGGCAAGTTTTAAACTCATCCCCATGACCGGTTTCCCTAACCAGATGCCCATTCATAACTGCTTCAACTACTTCTGGAGCTGAATTTATCCTACGAGCCCCAATCCATCCAGCCTGTGGTGCCATTTTTTCCAGTTTTTTTGGATCAATATCCACCATACACCCGGCAATGAGCAATTTCTTCTGTGGAAACTGGGTCTGCAGTTTCCCAATACGATTGGTTATCTTCTGTTCAGTGGGTTGTTTGACGTAACAGGTGTTAATGATAATAACATCCGCCTCTTCAGGGGATTTTACAATTCTTCCACCTTTTTCCTCCAATAAACCAGCAATTATCTGAGAGTCTGCCTGGTTAAAGGTACAACCAAATGTTTCCATGTAGATTTTCATGTTAATCAGGATTTAGTTTAATATTTTTATATTTTGATACAATTGATGCGTTTTAATTATTTATTATTTAAGAAATGTTATTGGAGATATGTTCAAAAAAGGGATTAAAATAAAAATAATATCACTAAAATTTAGTTATATTTTGTGTCCTTATTAATCTTGTTCAGGCCAGCCATGTTGACCTATCATTGGGACAAAGATAACTCCTCCCAGATTTCGGGTCTGGTAGTCATCATCTGAAATTCGCAGAACAGATACCAGTTCCTGGAAGTAATCAGATCCCATGGGTATTATCAGTTTTCCACCAATTTTCAGCTGTTTTTTAAGGGGTTCTGGAATTTTTGGTGCGCTGGCTGTTGCGTAAATTCGATGGTATGGTGCTTTATCAGGATATCCTGTGGTTCCATCTCCTTCGATAACCGTTACAACATTAGAATAACCTGTTTTCTCCAGATTTTCTCTGGCCTTTTCTGCCAGGGATGGAATTCGTTCTATGGTGAATACATGACCTTTTTTACCAACAATTTCCCCTATTACCGCAGCGTTATATCCCCAACCAGTTCCAATTTCCAGAATATTCATTCCTTCTTCTAGCTCCAACTTTTCGGCGATAATTGCCACCATATGTGGTGCAGAAATGGTCTGACCTTTCCCAATAGGGAAGGGGCGATCCAGGTAAGCATGAGAACTGTTCTCCGGAGGCATGAATTCCTCACGGGGAACTTTAAGCATGGCTTTTTTTACTTTTTCTGTTCTTATGTATCCCTGACTAAAGAGCCTTTCCACCAGTTTTTCTCTTTCATCCTTCATAAAACCACTTAAATTCTCAAAATCCAAGTTTTAACCCATATAATGAGTACACATCAATAAATGAGTACCCTCATCATAGAAATGAGTACCCATATCAAATAAATGACTTAGATGTAGATAATGAGAAACTTAAGTTTCTGAAATAACCGACTGAAGTTCTGCTGATATTGATGGGACGAATTTGATTTGCTAAACTTGTTATTATTCTTAACATTCTCAATCTTCATCAACTATTTCAGCGGTTTCCACTATTTTAGATGTTAAATCATATTGAACTCTGTCTCTTTTATCTGCAGGTCTTCCGTAAACTCTTTTAATTTGTTCTGCAGTAGCTCCACCTTTTCTAACTCTTGAAGTGATAGTTTTCATGGATTTTATTTGGAGAACTGCTCTTTCCAGCTTCAAAACGTCACCTACATTAAACTGGAAATCCCTTTCAACTTCCACCTTACGGGATAGGATTCTGCCACCATAATCTATGGATATTCCTACTCTGGTTGGCCCAGCAAGGGATGTCGCCCAGATAGTTACCAGTTCAGAAACTGGGCTTTTCAAGACACGACCACCTCTGATGTTTTCCAGTGAAGTTATTTCCACTTCTTCCCCATCCACAACCAGCACTTCTCCTGCCTCTAAAATCTCGTCAGGATAAATTTTAATAGTTTTTTTCACAGATTCTTCAAACTTACTGATGATTACCCTGCACTCCACCATTTTAGGAATTACAATGGTCTCTCTAAATGTGTTTCCACATTCATTGCACTTTATAAGAACTTCTTTGGTGTTTTTACCCTTAGTCTTAAGTATTTCACAAGATTCAGAATCACAAACTGGACATTTCATTTTCTTTCCTCGCTTCTATCAAAATAAGTAAAAAAATATTGTAAACTTTATAACAATTTTTCTGTATTTTGAATAGTATAAATATGAATTTTATGGGAATTTAGTTGATTGAACTAATTAATTTGAACTTTGATCATATTATATTATTTGATTTAATTTAGTAGTTAAAATATTAGTTTATTAGATTTAGTTTAGAAGTTAAAATATTAGTATATTAGATTTAGTTTAGAAGTTAAAATATTAGTATATTAGATTTAGTTTAGAAGTTAAAATATTAGTATATTAGATTTAGTTTAGAAGTTAATAATAGTAGTATAATGAAAATTTAGTTGGAATAGAATAATGGGAATGAGACTCTGCAAAAATTAAAAATTACATAAATTTCATTTAATTAAAGTACATCCGGATTGGTATCTTGCTTATTATGTAAATAATGCGGGACTAAACCCCCATCCTGTAGTATTCCCAGCATGAAATTATGGAATGGTTGTATATGGCAGCTTTTTCCCGTGGAGAGATTCTTGGATTATTCCTTCTTCCAGATCAATTTGAAGCTGATCTCCTTCATCTGCTTCAATATCTGCCACTATGACTGGTAAACCCACATTTATAGCGTTACGGTAAAATATTCGTGCAAAGGACCTGGCCACAATCGCATCTACACCTGCATGTTTTAAGGCTACAGGGGCCTGTTCCCTGGAGGAACCACAACCGAAATTCCATCCAGCCACAATGATATCACCCTTTTCAACATTTTTGGCAAATTCAGAATTCTCACCTTCCATAACATGACTTGCCAACTCATCTAAACTGAAAGTTCTCAAGTATCGTCCAGGTATTATCACATCGGTGTCTATACTATCCCTGAACTTCCAAACTTTACCCTTTATTTCCTTTTTCATAATTACCAGCAGAATGATTTTTTTTATATTATTTTCCTTAACTAACCATTTTTGAATATTGAATGATTGAATGATTTTTCATCAATTAACAGTTTTAAAAAAATACTGTTTTAAAAAACAATTTTTTATTAATTGTTATAAATTTTTTTAATTGAGTGATATGTTATTGTACCTATCCTATGAAAATTTGATTTTTGCAATAATAAATCTGTTGATTAAACAAACTAAACCTACTATTTAAATAGTTCATTCCTTAACAGCACCATTATTTTGAGCCCTGGTTTCAATTATATGACCACCCACATCTTTAAGGGTATCACGAGCTGCACTTACTATATCCTGCGGACTGTCAGTAACTGCATAAATGGTAGGTCCAAAAGAACTCATTCCCACTCCTGGCGCACCTGCATCCCGAAGATGCTGCATTACTTCGGCGATAACTGGATTTTGCAGCTGATTCTCGATTTTTTTAAATCCAATATTTTGTATGGTGTTAACTGCTTCTCCAAACATTTCCAGATCTTTTTCCAGGACAGCAGGCATCATCTTCATTAATAGAATATGTGAAAGTTGCTGCACCTCTTCTAAAGGTACTGGGCAGTATTCCTGGAAAATATTAACCTCTTTTTCTCCGGAAACATGCTTTTCAAGATGAGGAATAACTAAAACTACCTTCCAGTCCTGGGGGAAATCGTATCTTGCAATAATTGGTGGAGGCGATGCTTTCGAAGCAGAAGAAGGTAAAAAGTCAGGTTTTTCACCATGGTGGTGCCCTCCATCAATAATAAAACCACCTTTATCAAAGGATGCTACACCGATACCAGATGTACCTCCCCTACCAACAATATTAGCTATCTGAGGTACACTTATTTGATAATTATCCGAGTCAGAAATAAGTTTACCTGCAGCCAGAGATAATTGGGTGCCTGAACCCAAACCAGAATGAGATGGATAAATTTCATGAACAGTAAAACTATATCCTCCTTCTAAATGGAGATATTCCATCATTCGACTGGCAGAAGTTCTTATTTTATCTTCATAATCAGATATAACATTAACCAGTATATTCTGACGGTTTTTAAATTTTACTGCAATTTCATCACCCTTCTGTTTCATTTCCAGAACCAGTCGGGGTTTTTCGAGTGTAAGGCCCACCCCACCATCTATTCGACCTATAGAACCATTTAGGTCAATTAGGGTAAGATGCAGCCTGGAGGGAGTTTTGATTATCAATTCTGCTACCAGATTTATTTTTTTTGAGTGTTTAAAGAACTCTAATCATGGAAGTTAAGAGAACTTTATTCTTAGCAGGCTTAAAGAACTTATCTTAACAGTTAGATTATTTTTAACTGTTAAGATACTTTGTTCTTAGTAAACTTCGCTAATTTTATTCTTTCAGTGGCTTACCGAACTTTTTCTCAATCTCTGAACGGTAAATTGCATTCATGGAACAGAATGGTATTATACGTCCGTCAGGAACTGCGTAGTGAATCACACATCTTCTAACACGGTCCTGGTCGAAGTTCCAGGGATCCATAAAGTGCATGCATGATATAAGCAATGTTTTATGGTGGAAATCTCCCAGAGCACTGTAAGATCTTTCTTTAAAGACCTTAGTCAGTATCCCAGTTATATCCAATGAATCAGGTTTCTTATTCCGGTCTATGGTTTTGGGAAGTTCCATTGTGGCCCGGCTTATGACCCTGGCTTTACCTACTATACCACCATCTTTTATATCATCACTGCTACGTGAAAGGAGGTTGAAAAAGCGATCAACATCCACGAACTCAGTTATGGGGATAATTTCATCATGATCAATGAAAATGTAGGTTGCAGCACCGCAGTGAGGGTGACAGGTAAATGAAACCTGATCTTCCCCTTCAATAGCTTCCACAAAATCAGTGATGGGTATAACCGAAGATGCAGGGTAGAAATCATCTCTACCAATCTGGCCATCTGTCTGTTCTTCAACTAATTCCTGGAATCTAGGTATGGTTATTCTCTGTTCTTCCACTTCATCGGCAGGTGTTCGGCCAGCAAAGGACACTGGCTGGAAGTTCACTCCCCGGATGATATCCAGGTTATCAATGGCAAACTGTATGATGTCACCAACCTGATCATCGTTGATTCCTTTAACCAGTGTGGGCACCAGTACAATTCCCAGATCAGCTTTACGGCAATTTTCAATGGCTTCCAGTTTGGTTGGCAGGAGGTTGCGGTTCCTGGCTTTTATGTATGGTTCCTCAGTAACTCCATCAAACTGAAGATAAACCGTGTTTAAACTTGCATCTTTAAGTTTTTGAGCAAGCTCTGGATCTTTAGCCAGTTTAATCCCATTGGTGGCTATTTGAGTGTGACTAAATCCTTCTTCCCGGGCTAATTTCACCAGTTCCACAATGTCCTTTCGTACTGTGGGTTCACCACCCGCATACTGAACGGCTGGTGTGGGTACTGGCTGGTTCGCACGGAGGTTCCGTAACATTTGGCGTATTTCTTCATAACTAGGCTCATATAAAGATTTAGATACAGCTGCATTAGCAAAACAAATAGGACAACGAAGATTACAACGATTAGTAACATCAATAAGACCTAATATAGTCTGACTCTCATGTTCAGCACACAACCCACAATTCTGAGGACATTCACCCTCCACGGTTGTTCGAGGGTTGCTAATACCATCACCAACGTAATCATAATCAGCTGCGTAACGGTAAGCTTCTGAACTTTGCCAGTAAGTGTTTTCAAATTCACCGTGCTCTGGGCACGTCTTCTTTATCATTATTTTTTCCTGGTCTTCAAAGACTTCTGCATCCACTACTCGAAGACATTCAGGACACAGGCTTTTTGTTTTCTTTATGACCATCATCTCACCTATATTGTATTGAATTTTCAGGTTTATACGTCAACTATTATCCTTAACAAATATTGAGGATTTCAACTAGCATATAGTATTTATGGTTAAGCACATAACTATTATCCTGTTTTAAATCGGAGGTAAACTATGGACTCGAGTATTTTCAGTGTTTTGATTTTATCCGCTTATGCTATATACTTTATGTTACCGGCTTACTTAGCCAACGCTGGTGCCCTTACATTTGGGGGAGGAACACCCCTTGACTTTGGCCGATCCCTAAATGACGGCCGTAGAATATTTGGAGATGGTGTCACATGGAAAGGGACCATCATTGGTATTCTAATCGGAATGGGTATCGGCCTACTTCAAGGAGCAATAACTGGTAACATGGTACAGGACCTTTTAATGTTAGGGAATCCGGGAATAGCTAGTCTGGTTCAAGGAACAATAACCAACAACATTGTACTAGGTGCATTACTGGGCCTAGTACTGGGTAGTGGTGCGATTATAGGAGACGCTTGTGGGAGTTTCATTAAGAGAAGATTCAAAGTGGAACGAGGACGACCCGTACCATTTATGGATCAGTTAGATTTCGTGGTGGGTGCCTTACTATTCGCATCTTTGGTGGTAACTATTCCATTTACTTTAATCATTCTTATAATTATAATTAGTATTTTCCTTCATTTAGGAACTAATATCATTGCCTATTTATTGGGTATGAAGAATGTTTGGTACTGATATGTTGAATACAACTATAATATTGGTTATATCCTGATTACATCAAGATATTAGCAGTTATACACTGATAAAAAGTTACACCAATGATTTTAGGCCTCCCCACTATTCCCCCCTTCTTTTTTAATAACTTTTCCTAAAATATAATATTTTTAAAGTACACATTTCCATCAATTTTTTTATAGTACTTTTAAATTAATGAGTTAAACTTCCAGATATAACTTCCATTAAATTTCCATATGATTAATTTCCATATGATTCTTTTGATCTTTTTAGACGTATTGTTTAGACGTATTGTTTAATGATCTTTATTCCCTGTTAATGGGAAGCTAGAATAGCTTTAAAACTGGCACTGAAAAGCTGGTATGTCATTTGTCCTGCTTCTAGTTCAGTATTCCACTCTGGAATTTCGTATACAAAAACCGGATACCCTGCATTGGTTAAAGGTCGATCCACTTGGGATATGGAAGTGCTCTTCTCGCGGGTGCTGGATGAACCAGGGTAATAGTTAAAGGCAGGCAGTAACTGGTGAACTGCTTCACCCAGAGTGACTGATTTGTTATCATGGGTGGGGGTAGCTATGTAATATCCATCACCATAACCCTTTTCATGGTCATGGGCGATGATAACCAGCTGGTAATCTGATTTTTTAATATCTGGAATGGCATACTGTTCAACCAGGTCCTGGCCATTGCTTCTGCCAACATCAAAGTCATCTGGCTGGTCAGTTACAGTGACATGGTAATCAACCATCTCTACATTGTTAAGTAAGGCAAAAACTTTCACTACCTTGGGCACCAGGTTGGTGGAGAGGTTCTCACGTGGATGCATGCCGGTTATCACTGCAATCTTTACAGACGAATTACCATAATGAGAGTAAACCTCTTTAGTAACGTATCCCTGTTGGTTGGAGCCTAAAATAGAATGCTGACTTGAGTTAGCAAATAAAAAAGCAGCTAAGAGCACCAGTATTATAACTCCAATTATTAAACTCTTTCTCATAGAACCATGACCCTGTGAATTTCAATTTACAAGTTTATACCAAGATTTCAACCTATACTGAGTGAAATTTGCCCTCCCCCACTAATTTTTCAAAACTTAAAAATTATGTTTTAACAGCCAAGATTAATGTTTCAACAACCTAAATTTATATTTAAACAGCCAAGATTAATGTTTCAACAGCCTAAATTTATATTTAAACCGTCTAGATTTTGTTTTCAAGTACTAAGAAACTTCTCCATGAGAAGGGCGGTTCCCACTGCTGGTGCCACCACACAATCATCAGGGGTGAGGATTTCTTCCATGGTCCTAACCTCCAGTCCCTGTAGTTTTGCAGCTTCACTTCCGATTATGTTCATTCCCAGCCCTGTTGCAATTACCAGTTCTATACCTTCCCTTTCACTGACTTCTTTAAGGGCTTCGGCCACCTGTTCTACCTGTTTCTGGTAGATGAACTGTGCAATGCTCACAACTTCATCATGACTCAGTAAATCCAGATCTCCACATACAACCCGTGACAATCTTAAAAGGGAATTTTCCCTGGAATTATCCTCCCCATCAGGAGTTTCAGAGGTGTAATCTTCTCTGGTGATGTTTTCAAGAACCAGGTGCACATCCGCAGTTACTGCAAAAAGTTCTGATGCTGTGCGCACCCAATCATCTCCGAGTGGTACTTTATCCACAATGGTTGCCACGTTGGTGCGGAGGGTGCCAGTGTAAACTAATTCACCGGTTGCAAGCCTTTGGAGATCTGTTCTTCCCTTAGCGCATTCTACACCATTTTTTATGGGAATTATATCTGTGGTGGTACTTCCGGTGTCTATAAATATACAATCCGGAGCCATATAAGCAGCTAATGGAGCCGTTGCAATCCAGTTAGCAGCAGCCAGTTCCATGGGATTCCCTTTCACAGCATCATAATCCATCATACCATTAAGACCCACAAAAGCAACTGGCAGGTCGAATGTTTCCATAACTCTGGTGGAAATATCCAGAACCCCCTCACTCTTGTTTTGGTAGCTATCAGCAAGTTCTGCAGTCATGGAAATACCAACTGCATCAATATCATCAATATCATTGCCTAAAAGTTCCAGGAGAGTCTTGGAAAGTTCATGTTTTTTAATCCACATGGGAAGATAACGGAAATCTGTTCTTATATTGAGAATATTTCCTTTTTCATCAAATTCGACCACAGCCAGGTCGGTGTTTGCTCCTCCTATATCAAAACCTGCAATTTTCAATTAATCACCTTTATAAAGAAAATTTCCTATTTTCAACTTATTACCTTTAAATGGAGTCGATTCCCAGTTTTCTGGATTTCTATCTCTCTTTCCAGGCTGAATTCTCTGGGAAGTTCTCCCTGCACGGCCTGAATCATGGCTTTGCCTAAATTAAAACTGAGCATGTTTCTTAGGGCCACGTAAGGAGTGGTTACTCGAGAGTTAATCTCCACCAGATGAACCTGTCCATCACCCATGATCACATCAACTCCCACGTAACCTTTTAATCCGGGGATAGATTCAACTGCTTTTTTAGCTATTTTTTTGGCTTCATTCTCCATGGGATGGGTCATGGGAACTTTCCCCCCATTATAATTTATGATACCCTCTTTTATGGAGATATTCTGTTGATTTAAACTGAGTGGAATGGCTTTTTTACCGTTGGTAAGTAAACTTACACTGGCACTTACTCCTTCAATGTAATCCTGCACCAGGAAGTAGGGAAGGCTGGTAACTTCTCTCACTTTCCGGGTAGCATTTTTAAAAGAGTCTTCAGAATCCACAATCTGTACCGCAGAACATGAAACACCATCTGCAGGTTTTACCACCTTTTTATCGCCTGAAATTCCTGGACAGTAGAGTCCAGTATCTTCCCATGAAACCCTGTGGGTTGGGATCACTGACACCTTATCTTTGAGGAGGCTGTAGGTGAGGTATTTATCTGAACAAATGCGTACTGCATCTGAATCTGATCCCACTACCTGAACACCATTTTTCTCAATTAACCGTGTTAATCCACAAAGTATGAAGTCTTCTTCAGGGGCTATAGGTAAACAAAAATCAAACTGAGAGATATTATCCGAAATCCAGCCCCCAATATCCTCCTCTATGACTATTGGTTTGCACTTGCTTCCTTCAATGGCATCTATATTTTTGGATATGAGGTAACTGGCAGGTAAAGATTCCAGGTCACAGGTAAGACCACGGAGCATTGCTTTACCTTCAGCAGCTAAAGAAGGGTCTTTGATCCCCAGTGCACTGGCATATTCGAAAATTAAAAGATTCAAGACCTTCCAACTCCCTTAAAAGTTACACCCTCCTTTTGGAAGGTTTCCCTGTCAAGAATAGGTCGAGTGCATACTAACAATCGATTTTTAATCATATCTGGTTTGATGTTCCGGTAGAGGTCATGATCAGTTACCAGAACAACCACATCACTTTCAAGGGCAGTTTCCAGGCCTACAATGTGAGCACCCCAGGATTTAATGATATCTGGAGATACATAAGGGTCATTAACCAGAACCTCAGCATCTTTACTAATTAATTCCTCAATTAAAGGTTTTGCAGGTGTTTCCCTGGCATCGGCAACGTTTCCCTTGTAAGCCACACCTAAAACTCCAATTTTAGATCCAGAAATAGTTTTACCTTCATCCTTCAGAGCTTTCTGTATTATTCTTACAACTTCACCAGGCATGTCCTCGTTAACCTGTCTGGAAGCCTGTATAAGGGGTGTTTCTAATCCCCTTTCCCTGGCAATTTCCACCAGGAAGTATGGGTCTATGGAGAGGCAGTGCCCTCCCACTCCTGGCCCTGGTGTGTGTATGTTGACTCTGGGGTGGTGGTTGGCTGCCCGGATGGCTTCAATGGCGTCCACTCCTAAAGTATCACATACTAATGCCAGTTCATTGGCCAGGGCTATGTTGGTATCCCGGTAAGTGTTTTCCATCAGTTTAACCATTTCTGCAGTTACCAGATCCTGTACCATTATTATTTCACCCTCTGTAATTCTCTGGTAAAGTGAAACTGCCATTTGGGTACTTTCTGCATCTATTCCACCTATTACCCTTGCATTATGGGTCATCTCATAGAGTGTGTTATTGGGAAGGGCTCTTTCTGGAGTGTAAGCTACTTTGAAATCTTCTCCAGCTTTAAGACCACTTTTCTCCAGTAAAGGAATTACCAGGTTCTCACAGGTGCCAGGTGGTACCGTGCTTTCAATAATAACCAGGTCATCCTTTTTTAAACCTTCAGAAATTGATTGAGATGCAGAGATAACTGCAGAAAGATCTGATTTTTTATTATCATCCACTGGAGTGGGAACGATGATCATGATTACCTTAACTGCTCCTACTGCACTTAAAGTGTTAGTAGTGGCAGATAAACAGCCATTTTCAACTGCTTTTTTAACCATTTCCTCCAGACCGGGTTCCATAATTGGAGATTGGCCGGAGTTAACCATTTTCACATTTTCTTTGTTTATATCAACCCCCACCACTTTCAGGCCACTTTTTGCCAGTAGCGCGGCTGTAGGAAGCCCCATATGGCCCAAACCGAATATTGCTATGGGTGAATTTTCTTTAATCATTGAATCTATCCCCTGTAATGGTTTATCGATTAGTACTGTTGTAAGATAAATTTTTCAGTCATTATAACTATTTATTTTCCAGTTACCATCTCAAATTAGAGTTATTAACGAATTTCAAATTAGAGTTATGAATTATTTTTATTTTAACTGTTTCATAATTTGAATAACAATATAAATGGATTTTGAGTAGTTTCATAGCTAAATAAACTTTGATAATCTGTTAGGACTCTTGATATATTTTAAGACTCCAGATAATTAATATAATGCTTATTTAAAAAGATTTGAAAAAACTATGAGCACTGGAACTTCATTTATTAAAAATCCTTTGAATCTTTTTTTAACCTTTAAACTTTTTTTAATCTTCTTATACTGTTTAGGTTAATTATATTTTTGCTTTCTAGAAATACTAAAAAAGCCAGAAAAAGAGATTAAAAATCAACAGAATCTGATTTGGAAACCATTATTGTTTTACCTTTGATAAAAAGGTCAGAACTTGGAAATTGGGGGTTAACACCATCAAATACAATATTTATAGTAATATCTGGGTTTTTAGCCTCAAATTCCTCTACAGTGGCTTCTTCATCCACTGCTAGTAATTTTTTTGACTGCCCCCCAGCAATGGTTTCAGGAGGTTGGATTTCCAGTTTTCCGTGGTTATATGCATCTTGAATAGCATCAATGATCTGTTCTGAAGCAGTACCATCACCATAGGGATTGGTTGCGTCCTTCATTTTTTGGTATATCTTGTTATCTGCCAGCAGTTTGGCAACATTACCGGTTATTTTTTCTGTGTTTGATCCCACCAGGATGTTACCACCCGCATGAACTGTTTCCGGGCGTTCAGTGTTGTACCTGAGAGTAAGGCAGGGCACATTAAGAGTTATGGCTTCTTCCTGGATTCCCCCAGAATCAGTTATCATTATCTTTGAATTTGACTGGAGGATCAAAAAATCAAGGTATCCAATTGGTTTAATCATCTGAATGTGAGGGGCCTCTTCAAGCTGGGAGTACATTCCAAATTCTTTGAGGGTTTTCACAGTACGTGGGTGTACCGGGAAAACAATGGTAAGTCCCTTAATATTAAGGAGAGATTTAACAATGTTCCCTAATCTTTCACGGTCATCAACATTCTCTGCACGGTGTAGGGTTAACGATAAAATGTCACCTTCCACTTCCAGCTTGGACATGATATTGGAACTTTTACTGGCTATTTTGAGGTTTCGGTAGCAGGCATCTACCACGGTATTGCCAGTGATGAAAATATCCTTAGGATTTATTCCCTCAAAGATCAGGTTTATGGCTGTATCTTCTGTTGGTACAAAAAAGAGGTTGGTGCAGACATCTGCCACCATACGGTTTATCTCTTCGGGCATGGTTTTATCATAGGAGCGAAGTCCAGCCTCTACATGTCCTACTGCTATGTGTAACTTAGCTGCCACCAGGGCCCCGGCTAAAACTGCATTGGTATCACCCTGGACCAGGACGATGTCTGGTTTTTCAGAAAGGAGAACTTCTTCAATCCCTTCCATCATTACCGCAGTTTGTTTCCCATGTGAATCTGAGCCTACTCCGATGTTATAATCAGGTTCTTTGAGTTCCAGGTCTAGGAAAAACTGCTGGGACATTTCGAAATCGTAATGCTGACCAGTGTGTATTAAAACATAATCTATTCCCCTTTTATCCACTTCATCGATTAAAGGGGACATTTTGATGATTTCAGGCCTGGTGCCTATTATAAACGCTATCTTCATTTAAATCCTCAACCATCCTTAGTATGATATTAAAAAGGTTAAATCAATGTATTGTTGATATTGAATGTATTAAGTTGATGTTATTTAAATATAAATGATATTAATTAATTAAAAATCATTGAAATTAAAATTCTTTGAAAATTTCATTAAACAGGTGGGTTATTAATCATCTAAATTAAGCCATTTTTGCAGATTAACCAACATTATCCGTAATATTCAGATTAAGTTATAAAATCAAAATTAAATCTTATACCATCATTAATATCAAAATTTTACCATCTAGACCAAGTCTTACTATCATCCTTAAATATCAATAGTTTTACTTTCTTGATCACGTCATACTATCCAGACCAAGTCTTACTCTAAATTAATGCATAAATTGATTTAAAATCTAAAAGTTATGGGGAGATCTTCTTCTTTTAGACCTATAATCATCCATGATCTTTAAAAGCTTGTTAGTTTCTTCTTTTTTCCTTTTGTCTTCCTGATTCTTTTCCCATTTTTTTATTTCTCTATCCAGATCACTGGATATTATAACTGCAAAATCATCAGACATTTTTAAATCCACAGTTTCCAGTGGGATTAGGGGAACCATATTTCTTTCAAATTCACTTCTAGCCTGGTGAGACATTTTATCTGTGGTTATAACTGCTTTGACTTTTAAGTGAACCAGTAATGATGCTGTCTGAGAACCTCCTCCCTCTGAACTTCTCAGCATAACCACATCACCTTTTTTTATATTCCAGGCCCCTGTTGCTTCCCTTATGGAATCTTTTGAAAAGGATTCTATGATTTTAACGGGAGATGCTTCCCTGGAAAGTTCCATGGCCCTTATTCGTTTTATGGATTCCAATTGGTCAGTCAAATTTTTATTTAAAGCTTTTTGATCGTTGTATTTTTCCTGGAGGCCCCGGATGATCGATTGTTTAGTGGTAATTTCTTTTTGATGTAAAATGTTCTGAGAATACTGATATTGCAATCTTTCAATTTTGCTTTCCAGATGGGATATTTCATGTTGAAAACTCTGGAGATCATCTTCCAGTATCCTGTTTTTATTCTGTAAATTCCTGATCTGCTTCTCCTGTGATTTTAATTTATTTTTTAATCCAGAAATAATCAGAGAAGCATCTTTATCAGGATAATCTTCACTGTAATTATCGGAAAGTTCAGTAATTTTAATATTTTCTTCTTTAGCAACTTCAAATAGTTTAATTTCTATATTATCCTTATTATGAACCTCTTTGTTCATTTTATGAGTCATGTTATCTATTGTATTCGGGTTATCTCCTGTATTACCATTATTGGATGTAGGAGTCCCTTTATCCGTTTTGGATGAATTAATTGGATGTTGTAATTTTTCCAGAGTATCGTTTATGGCCTTGGTAATTGGAACTTCATTTATGACCATGATTTTTACTTCATCAATTAATTCCGGTGGCATGTCCAGATTCAAAGTTCTTCTTTCAATGTGTTCCAGTTTTTTCTGGTGCTTTTTATACCCCTGGATGGCTGCAGCAAGTGCATCTCTTTCATGAGCATTCTGTGGTATCAAATCAGACCCAATGCCCCGGGATCTGGATATTGCTTGGCGGTTATCATTGGAGTAAATGTAATCATCCACCATCTCGTACTTGGCACTAACTGCCAGGTCTTTGTATGGAGCGTATACCTTAGAATTGAGGGCTGTTGCCATTTTTCTCACCATTTTAGGAGTTTGGTGAACATCAGTAGCAACCAGAACTGTTCTCCCAAAACTGATGATGTGTTTGGTTATATCAGCACGAGAAGCTTCTTTAAAACTATTCACATTTAATATTTCACCTGAAAGATCAAGAATAGCCACCCCTACAGTCATTCCAGGATCAAGCCCTACTATAATCCCCCTTTGACCTTTGGGAGCTACTGGCTGCCCATGTTTATTTAAAATGAGTTTTTCTTTAAAATTTTGAGGGTACCGGTGAACCAGACGATTTCCTCCTTGGGATACTATTTAGTACTTACTCTTAATTATTTTATGTTTTTGTTACTATTTTAGTGTTTCCCCTGCTATTACTGGAATAAGTATGCAAAAAGTAGAAAAGGGCGGGTTTTCCATTCCAGAGACCAATTGTGAGGAATAAAAAAAGGATATAATAAATTCAAAAGCAGTCAATATTAAAAAACAGTCATTACTAAAAAGCATTCATTTATTAAGAAAAACACTTATTTTTAGAAAAATTTTAGAAAAATGGTTATTTTTATACAATACTCCGATGATTCAGTGCATTTATCATTTCCATGGTTGAGGCAACCATCCTTTGATGATCAAAGCATTCTTCCCCAATGGTCTGTATAAAACGTTTACGAGCATATCTATCCTCATTAAACTTCACTCCCCTATGGAAAACATCCATTAAAATAAGACTTTCAGGAGGCATTGGCATGATACAGGCATTATAATCAGGATCAAAACACTTTTCTACCTCTTCTATCCCCATTTCATGTTTTCCCACACTGAGTAAAATTGTAACCATTTTTCGAACCATGTTCCAGAGGAAACTTTCACCCTCCACATCCACCAGACACACCTGATTTTCCGCTGCAATGCGAACACTGTCCACTTTTCTCATGGGATTTCTTTCATTTCTCCGGGAAAAATTAATGAAATTATGAGTTCCCTCCATTAAATGAGCTGCTTGCTGCATTTTATCCAAATCCCACTCATTTTCCCCTGTTTTTCGGCACAACACATAACGATAGTGTCTTTTATAAGCATAACGGGTCTTAAATCCCTGTGGCACCTGGCAAGATCCAAGAATTCTTATATCCATCGGTAAAAAATCGTTTACTTGGTTTATTATTGGCTCCTTATCAGTGCAAAATGACACCACATTCCCAAGGGCATGGACTCCCCGGTCAGTGCGGCCAGCAATGGAATAGTTTGATTGACCCATGTTGGTTATTGCACCTGATTTTTCCAGGGCCCTTATGAGTTCCCCTTCAACTGTACGTAGGTTTGGTTGTCTTTGAAATCCATAAAAAGCTGTTCCTAAATAAGCAACTTTTAAAGCCACCCTAATCATAGAATTCTCCTCTTCCAATTTAGATGAATTAATTTATTATTTAATTAATAAAGATAGTTTATAGTAGATATCTGAAAGATATTAAAAAGGTATTTCCAACAAAGAAATATCTCCAACAAAGAAATATCTCCAACAAAGAGATCTTTAAAGGACAATTAATAATCCTTCAAATATAATTATATCTATTATTAATCCCTTGATTTACATTAGTTATAAAAACTGAATTTATACTTGATTAAAATCCAATAGAGATACTATGAGGTGATTTTGTGATCATTATGCCTGCAGTTGACATTAAAAACGGTAAATGTGTGCAGTTGGTACAGGGAAAACCTGGAACAGAACAGATCATCCTGGATAATCCTGCCGAAGTTGCTCTGGAATGGGAAAAGAAAGGAGCCAGTGTTCTGCATGTTATTGATCTGGGTGGTGCCTTAGAAGAAGGAGGTAACACTCCGGTGGTGGAGGAAATCCTTAAAAAGGTCTCAGTACCAGTCCAGATGGGTGGAGGGATTCGTACACTGTATGATGCCACCAATTTACTAAACATGGGTGTGGATAGAATAATACTGGGAACACTGGCCATCCAGGACCCCAAAACCGTTGAATTATTATCCAGTGAATTTGGAAGTGAACGTATTATGGTGGCCCTAGATAGTAAAGACTCGCAGGTGGTGGTCAGGGGATGGACTGAAAAAACAAACCAGACTGCTCCAGAACTGGGAAAGATCATGGAAAATCACGGGGCGGGCGGAATACTATTCACTAACGTGGACCATGAAGGCCTTTTGGGTGGTTTCAGAGTTGAACCTCTCCTTGAATTATTGGAAGCTGTTGATATCCCAGTAGTTTATTCAGGGGGCGTTAGCACCCTGGAAGATGTGGCTACCCTCAGTCAAACTGATGCATATGGTGTGGTAATTGGTTCTGCACTTTACAAAGGAACCATAAACTTTGAAGATGCCCTTACTTACGAAAAAAAGTAACTATTATCTCTTATTTATTTTCATTATCCTTTTTCCAGGATGATCCTTAGTTTTACTGGGCAAATCCCCGGGTAATCACGGTTTTTTCAGCTATTCCCACGACTTTACGTATTTTAAGAATTTGATCAGGGTTGGTGGATATGGAACTGATGCCATTTTCCACTAAACAGCTTACAATAGCCGGATCCGAACCTGCATGGCCACAGATGCAACTTTCAATCCCCTGCTGGTTGCATTTTTCTATAACCATCTTTATCATCATCAAAACAGACTTATGGGTTAAATTGAAATGTTTAGCCACTTTCACCCCTCTTCGGTCCACAGCCATTGAGCACATGGCCATGTCACTCATGCCCAACGTTACAAAATCCATTCCCGCCATTATGAACTCATCCAGGGTGAAAACTGCAGATGGAGTTTCAATGGATGCACCTACTGGTAGATCACGGTGAGGTTTGATTCCAACCTGGCGCATGATGCTTTTGGCTTCCCTATACTCTGAAACATCCCTTACTAAGGGTATCTTAACTCCTAAATTGTCATACCCCTCATCCATGAGTTTAGATATGGCTTCAAACTCTGCTTTGAGAATTTCAGGATTTTTAAGATCTTTATGAATACCCCTTAAACCCAATAAGGGATTAGATTCATCTGGTTCAATCTTTCCCCCTTCTAAACGTTTCAACTCATCAGTAGGTATGTCAAAAGTGCGGAACCAGACGGGTTTAGGGTGAAATGCATCAGCAATAAGCCGGACAGAATCTGCAATAACTTTACTGAGCTTTCCTTCCTCCAAAAGTACCTGGGGATGTTTTCCAGTGCGGATGATGCTATTTTCAATACGGACGGAACCAACACCATCTGCCCATGGTGCCACTTTCCAGGCTACCTCCGGAACGTTGAGGTTGACTTTGATGCTGGTGGCCGGATAGTATACTTCAAAAGTATCAGATTTCCCTTCCCGTTCCATGAATCCATGGTATATGTTACCAGTCCTACCATCTACAGTTACAATAGAACCTTCTTTAAGTTTCCGGGTTCCGTTACCAGTTCCTACCACACAGGGAACTTTCATCTCCCGAAGTACTATGGCCACGTGGCTGGTAAGTCCACCATAATCTGTCACCACACCCCCTGCATGGTAAAGATAAGAGACCATGTCTCTGGAGGCCGTGGATAAAACGATAATTTCCCCTCCTTTAAGCTTCAGGAGATCTTCATCCTTATCAATCTTTTTAACATGACCTACACCCACATAGGGTCCGGTCCCAATCCCTTTCACAATAATCATGTACTATATTTGTTTGTAATTGATTATGGAAATAATTTGGGGGAAATAATTTGGGAATGCAATATCCTAAATGGATATAATACATTGAAAATAGAATATGGTGAATTTAAGCTGTTTAAAGTAATTGTATCCCTTAAAAACAGGATATTGTAAAAAATTAATGTAAAAAATAATTCAAAAAAAAGATTTAAGGAAAGACCTTGCTCTCAAACTACTTAAAGGTCTCTAATTTACAATGCATCTAATTTAATGAGCAAATCTCTCTATCAATGAAATAATTTTCTCCAGTTTCTTTTTTAATGGCCCGGATTTGGTGTTTATTTTGCGAAGAGCTTTTATGTCACTATTTTTAAGTCCACCAACAACTATTAACGCTGCCATATAAATTATACCTGCCAGAATCATTACTCCCAAGAATAGTAAATAATTCAAGGGGAATGCTAAGAAGAAAAGGCTTTGTGGAATTAAAAGAAGTAATCCGCCCATTATTCCAGTTGCTAATACAATTCTACCTAAATCTTTATAGTGTAAATCCACTTCTGATATCTGGAGAGTTTTTTTCACAATCACCACCATTATTAAAAAGGCAGTGATGGTAGTAGCTATTGATGCACCATTAATTCCATAAATAGGGACCAGATACAGGTTCAACGCCACGTCAATAAGGGATCCAACGATTAAAATGTACATGGGCAGATATGGTTTTCCCAGTCCCTGAGCTATACTGGAGGAAACTGTGTATATGGTGAAAAACATCATCCCCATGGCCAGTATCTGTAAAGCCCCCGCCCCATTCATGTAAGCAGGGAGTATGTAAAGGAGCTTCATGATAGGGGCTGCAAATATCATAATACCCACTGACATGGGCAGCACCAACAGAGTCACATAACGAAAAGACTGATTTAAATAGTTTTTAAGGAGGTTACGATTATTTAAACCGGCTGCTTCTGCTGCAGCAGGTAGTACAGTGGTGGCCACCGCCATGGAAATAATCAGGGGAAGACGGGCAATTGGAGTGGCAGCACCGTAGTAACCCACATACTCGCTGGCCATGTATATTCCCACCACGAAGTTTCCCACAAAATCAAACAGGGCCAGTTCAGCAAGACCAGTGATTACCACAGGGAAGGCAAAAATGAGTAACATCTTGGCAATTGCCATCTCTTCTTTGGTGGTGAAATTCAATTTAACGTTTTTAAGCTTTTTACCCAATCCCCTTCGATAAAGATAATATCCTGCCAGTGCAGATGCCAAAAATCCAATTGCAGTACCAATAATTGCCCCTGCAACGTAAAAACCAACATATATGAGTATTATGGCACTAGTAATCATGAAAACCTGTTCAAAGGCTTTGGTGATGACTATGTTACCCATCTGGTAGACTCCCTGGAAGGAACCTCGCAGTGCTCCCACTATAACACTGAATGGAGTTATAAGGGCCACCAACTGGAAGGGGAGAATTGCTTCGGGTTTGTGGAAGAGTCCCACTGCCAGGGGTTCTGCTAGGAAGAATATTACAACACTGAAAAGGAGCCCTAAAATAATCACCATTTTCATGGAAGTGTGTATAACCTGTTTAACCATTACCTCATCATCTTTTGCCGAGTACTCTGAAACGTACTTGGCAATGGCAGGAGGCATTCCCCCTGAGGCTATCTGTATCAGTATACCCTGAAGAGGAACTGCCAAATTTAAAATACCAAAACCAACTGGACCTAAAAGAACGGCAGTGGCAAGACGATACAGGTAACCTCCAATACGGAATATGAAATTACCTGCAGCCATTATTGCGCTTCCTCTGGCGATTTTCGAGCTCATAATAATACCAATAACAATTATTTTTGAAATAAACGTTTTATAAACTTATTTTTATATAATCAAGGTAAACTTATTTTTCCTGTTTAAAGATTCAATTCAATAATTCCTTATTTATAAAATTAACGTTATTAAAATTATAACCTACCCATTACGGATCATAGATTGCTAATTTAATAAATAACTTTTTTTACCAACCACTAATTATCATTTACCAATACCCCTCATATCAAACCCAACATCAATTATTATACTTACCATTTGAAGTATTACAATTTACATTATTGTCAGTTACTGTAAATTGTTAGTTAATGTAAATTGTCAGTTACTGTAAAATATATGAAATATAACAATAGCTGAAATATAACAATAGCTTTTTATCTCCAAAAATAGTTATAATTGAAATAATACTTTGAACATCGGTTAATCTAACGAATAGATCAATTTAAAATCATATTTTACAAGAGGTGTGACTATTAAAACTGTAATGGCTACTGGAACATTTGATTTAATACATCCAGGGCATGGACTTTACCTTGAAGAGGCAAAAAAACTGGGAGGTGAAGATGCGCGTCTGGTGGTGGTGGTGGCCCGGGATTCAACTGTGCGCGCCAGGAAAAGGGTGCCTATTGTCCCTGAAAAACAACGCAGGGAAGTGGTTCAGATGCTGAAAATGGTGGATGAAGCCGTTCTTGGTAGTGAAACTGACATGTTAAGCACAGTTAGTAAGGTTAAACCAGATATCATCGCAATTGGCCCTGATCAAAACTTTGATCTGGATAATTTAAGGGAAAAACTTGCAGAAAGAAGTCTGGAGGCAGAAGTGGTTAAAGTTAAAGGTTATCACAGATCTACGTTGGATAGTTCCTGTAAGATCATTAAAAAGATTAAAGAGTCGGATTTTCCTCCAGGTAGCTTTAAACACTGCTAAATAATGTATATAAATCTAATAATATTTTAATTTAAATTTAAAGATTATTTAACCTTTTACTTATCCTTTTTAACTATCCTTTTTAACTATCCTTTTTAACTATCCTTTTTAACTATCCTTTTTAACTATCCTTTTTAACTATCCTTTTTAACTATCCTTTTTAAGTTACGCATAATAACAACTCCCCATTTCATTTTTTAGATAGCTGAGGATTCATATGTTCGCAGGGAACCGCAGTTTGACATTTTCCACACCCATACCTTGGTTTATTTAACTCCAGTATCCCCTGCAGGTACTTTGAACAGGATTCCTTATCTTTACCATTTGCAGTGATTGCCCCAATTATACAGCGATCTTGGCAGGAACCGCACTTAATACAATATTCATCCACTTCTTTATACTGACGAGTTATAGGTTCAAGCTCCAAATCCACAATGACACTGCCAAAACGACCCGCTGTTCCCAAAAAGGTGATCAGTGAATGGCTTAAACTAAATGTCCCTAGGCCAGCTATGAACGCAACATGACGTTCTGACCAGTTGCTTGAATGGTTATTAACTGTAAACCGATTATCTAAAGCTGGGGCAAGAGCTTTTCCACCATTTAATTCCACATTTTCACTGATTAAACATCTTAAAGCATTATTAAACATTTCTCCTTCATAACGCCCATAAAGCCATTCTGGAGAAGGCATACCCTCCGACCTATTAGAACTGCGAATATGTTCTGTGAAGGGTAAAAAGTATGAAATAACAGATTTTGCCCCATTTAACCATTCATCGGGTGTTAAATGGTATGGTCCAACTACATTTGGTTCTTTCAATTTTTCCCATAGGGGATCTGATGCTGCTGCCACCCCAATTAATGGTTGGTCATATATTTGCAAGAGATCACTTCCATCCACAAAATTCAGCTCGCTTTTTTGAGTAAATTTGACCATGTTTTCTTTAAGTGTCCTTAAAAACAATATCACACCTCATTGAAAGTTTATAAATGAATTTAATGATTATAACAATGCTAATTATGGTTAGAATTATGTTAATTATGATTAGAATAATGCAATTCAAATTTATTTCTAATCCTTTATCATTTAAAGATAGCCCAAGCTAGGGGAATTAAAAAAAAGAAAAAAAGAAAGTGTTTTAAAATGGCAGCGAAGCATATGTGCCTTGATAAGTCCACGAATTGGTATCCCAGTTGTTGATTACTCCTAGCGAATTTCTTGAGCTAGTAGCATCCGCATTGTACCATTGTCCATTTACATATATCTGAGCCCATACATGACCATACCAATTACCACTACTGATGAAGTAACAGGTTCCATGTACGTATCTTGCAGGTAATCCAGCTGCTCTTGAAAGGGCCACGATTAGATGTGAATGATCACAGCAATTCGCACTTCCAGAAGAGAGAGTTCCAAGGGCTCCTTTCTGGGAGTCGTAGTAATATGAATAATCTATGTTGTCTCGCACCCAATTAAAGATGCGTTGGGCCTTATCATAGCTGGATGTTGCACCAGAGGTTATGCTCTGGGCTAATGCAATTATACTGGGGTCGTTAACCTGACAGTTTGTAGTTTCCTGTAGGTACTGAAGTAGATCTGCAGGTACAGGATCATTGATTCCCACAATACTGCTCCATGGTTTCATGGCTGCATAGTTGGGTAACTCACCGTTTGCACCATAGTAGCTTAACACTCTAGAGTAGAGGTATATCTGGGATTGGTAACAGATTGTACCCAGGCCTACCAAGCCCGATTCTGGGGCTTTGTTGTTGGCGTCCATGTAACTTGCGATACGTTGAGCAAAATCAACGTAATCTGCCAAGTACAAGTTACCACTACTCATCTGTTCATAGCTGGAAGATGGTAATGTTTCACTGTTTAAGTCTATTGAAGCTGTGTTCTTGTTATTTAGGTTTACTGTGGCTGTGGTTAGTAAGTGTAAGAATTGGGCCATGTTTACTTGAACGCTACCCATCTGAACATAGTTGGGCATGGCTTTGTTGTTTTCTATGTAATTCTTTACTCGGAGTGCTGCATCGGCAATTTCGCTTATAGAGAAACTGGTGCCGGTTGTTGATGTTCCGTTGATTGGTATGTTTGCAGAAGACCATGGTTTTACAACCACGTAGTTTGGTAGTGCATCGTTGGTGTCGCTATAGGCTAAAACACGGGTGTACATGTAAACCAGTGATTGATAGCTGATTTTACCCAGACCATTTAAGCCATATATAGGGGCCTGACCATTACTGTCCATATAGGAAACTATCCTAGATGCCAGATCCAGATAATCTGCCTGATTAACCTTTCCACTGGTCATCTCTTCCGAGAAACCAGCAGGAACAGTTAAGGTTGGCAGAGTTATTTCACTGGTACTGCCACTGTTAATCTGTATCGAAGCTTGAGCAGCCAGATATAGATACTGGGCAATATTCACAGAAACACCCGCAACACTCACCGTACTAGGCAAACACTTATTAGACTCAATATAAGCCTTAACATTCACCGCAGCATCTGCTATTTCGCTGGGGGTGAAGGTGGTGCTTGATGGGGATGAGGATCCCATAGGGATGTTAGCAGCGGACCATGTTTTCATTACCACGTAGTTTGGTAGTGCATCATAGGTGTCGCTATAGGCTAAAACACGGGTGTACATGTAAACCAGTGATTGATAGCTGATTTTACCCAGACCATTTAAGCCGTATATAGGGGCCTGATGGTTACTGTTCATATAGGAAACTATCCTAGATGCCAGATCCAGATAATCTGCCTGATTAACGTTTCCACTGGTCATCTCTTCCGAGAAACCAGCAGGAACAGACACAGTAGGCAAAGCTATCCCACCAGTACTACCGCTACCGATCTGTACCGAAGCCTGACAGGCCAGATACAAATACTGAGCAATATTCACAGAAACACCCGCAACACTCACCGTACTAGGCAAACACTTATTAGACTCAATATAAGCCTTAACATTCACCGCAGCAGCAGCAATCTGCTCCCGAGTGAAAGTAGTAGTGGAAGTGTTAGGTGTGTCGTTAATGGGTATGTTAGCTGTTTTCCATGAAAGAACAGTCATGGTTGTGGGTAGTGCGTTGTTAGTAGAGTAACTAGCGAGTATTCTGGTGTATAGGTAGGTTAGTGATTGATAGCTGATTTTACCCAGACCATTTAAGCCGTATATAGGGGCCTGATGGTTACTGTTCATATAGGAAACTATCCTAGATGCCAGATCCAGATAATCCGGCTTAGTAACGTTTCCACTGGTCATCTCTTCCGAGAAACCAGCAGGAACAGACACAGTAGGCAAAGCTATCCCACCAGTACTACCGCTACCGATCTGTACCGAAGCCTGACAGGCCAGATACAAATACTGAGCAATATTCACAGAAACACCCGCAACACTCACCGTACTAGGCAAACACTTATTAGACTCAATATAAGCCTTAACATTCACCGCAGCAGCAGCAATCTGCTCCCGAGTGAAAGTAGTAGTGGAAGTGCTTTTGAAGAAATCTTTATCTACCCATCCATATCTGAAGAGTGCAAATCCTGATGCTCCTCCAGCTAGGGCAGATTTTATATCTTGGTTGATTTCTTCTGCCGATAGTGCTACTACGTTGTCGTCACTTTGATAAGTTTGTAAACCAGCAACTACTGGTTTGGTGGAGTGACTGACTATGTAAGCAGTGGTGGTGGTTATCCATTCATTGTCTTCCTTGTAGTTCCCTTCATATATCATGGGAACCAGGAAGTCTAAGTATTTGGATAGTTGAGCGTAGTCTTGCCCGTAGTAGTATGCATTGACTGCTCCTTCAGGCATGAGTGCAGCTGAAACTGCTACTTTTGTCTTAATACTTTTTACAGTAGTGTACACTCTCTGGACGAAGCTGGTTATTGCTTCTGTACCTCCGGAGTGTTCGTATGCAGTTCCAGGATAGCGAACGTAGTCTAGGTGAATTCCAGATATGTCGTAGTTGGTTGTGATATCTGCTATGGTTTTTACCAGTGCATCGGTGACTGTACTGTCTTTAGGATCAACCCAGTTCCCATTTGCATCTACGAAACAGGTTATCCAGGCATGGATCCGTATTCCTGTACCTTGTAGTTTATTAATTATGGTCGTCAGGACCGTTTGATATGTTGGAGAGGTAATGCGGTTTGCCTTAACGAATACATCCGTTATTCCGGCTGTTATTAATTCGTTGACATTGACGTTATTTACGTCATCCACATTCAACCATAATGCGTGGACATTATTATAGGTTCCATCTGATGCTGCCGCAGTGTAATTTTGAATGGTGTCTGTTTGGTTAGTGTTTTCGGATGAACTATTATGAGTATTGTTGGAAGTTGTTGTAGTCTGGTTTTCTTGTTGAGTGGTTCCTGTATCATTAACCACCGCAGTGGTTGTATTCTGAATAGTGCTTGAGTTTGTGTTGTTTTCTACTATCTCACTGATGTTGGTTGTGTTCGTGAAATTATCTGAAACGGACTGATTTGGGGTGGCATAGTTAATACCAGGGACTAGCGCGACTACTACTAGTAATAGTAGCATGGCTAGCAACCATTGTTGCTTCAGTATTATGCCCCCTCATTTGTCTGTACGTCAGTTGAACACAGATAGAGAGTTCCTGACACAATAAGATCGTCTTTTTGTGCATATAAATCTTTTCATTTATTTTTGCGAAAAAAACCCTTAGATGGAGCTTTTTTAGATTTAAAACCCTCAGAATCGGAATTGGTGATGAGGATTCCCAGTCCTGATCTTTCTTTTCTAGCATCCCACCCCACCACAACCCACAGGGTTACTTGCCGTGAGATCTGAAGGCGATGTTCTCTTGTAACAATATTCCAAAACTCCATGTAAATTTAAGACATTATTTAGTGACTATCTGAATAGAAATATTGATTATCACTGGTAAAAGCGTGTCAAGAATAAAATGTGCCCTTAATGAGAATAAAAATTAAGTTTATTGGAATAAATGAGGAATAATGATGTAATCAAGCACTATAATCTTTTTAAACTATTTTTTATGCCCAAAATAACCATAAATAGATCATTTTGTGTATTAAATGGTAAAAAACTTCAGCTAATACCTTAAAAAACATCAAATACCCTTAAGATAGTTTTTTATTACTTGATTATGTCAGTTGATGGAGCAGGTACTGTGGTGTTATACCCATGTAACAGAACAACCATGATAAATGACCACAGTATAAAATCAACTCTGGTTAAAATTTGTGAAAAACATATCCCTGTAAAATAATTAAAAAAATCTCTTATTACACCAAAACTTATATTCCATTGGTCTTAAACTCATATTCATGATAATAGAGAAGCTCGAAAGGGCAGTACAGATTCTGGAAGAATCACCAGAATTTGCTCAGTTAATTCCAGAGGTCAGGAGCAACATTGTAATGGCTAAAGAGAATGCCCAAACTGTAGAAGATGTTGCAGGGATCCCTGGACGCATAACATCAGTTAAAGGTATTCCTAAAGCTGTTTCCAGGCCTGATTTTGGTGCTTCATCCCATATGGCCCGGCTGGTTTTAAGTGTAATGAAACATGACCCTGAAAAGCGTAGCGCCCTGAATATTAAATACACCCCTGATCTGGTAGATATGTGCCTTAAACTTGGTTTAAAGGTTTCCAGCTACGATCGAACCCAGGAACCATCAAGAGTATCAGAGAAAGAGGGAAGTACCATATCATGGGGGGTTGAAGTGGCAGTACAAAATTTAGGCACTGTTCCAGATGTCATTTACCATAAGGGTGCCTGGGGAAAGGAGCCCATGATCGTGATGGTGGGGACCCAACCAGAAGAACTGGCAGAAATGGCAGTGTGCCTGGCCAGACTATCTTCATACTGAAAAGGTAAAGTATAACAAATAAGATCATGATAGTATAGAAATCATCATAATCTTTTAGAACATCTTTTAGAACATCAAACCAGTGCAATTATAACATAAATTATATCACATCCGTTAAGTGGTGCTATTTTACACTTTGGAAATGTTAGTCCACCTAAAAGGAGAAGTTATTATAGCATGATTGAAATATATGATAAAAAGATGGATAACTGATTTAAAAAAAATGATAATCAATTAATTAGTAGCAATAAACAATGATAATTAACTAATAAAACAAATTCAACGGGTTAAATGAATGGAACCCTTTGATTATTATGATTATACAAATATTGAGGGACTAGTATGCATTATAAGATGTATGAAGAAATGATGGAGCAGCCCCACTCTTTAAATGACACTATGGAAGCTGAAAAATCTCACATGAAAGAAATAAGTGAGAAATTGAAAGAATTCGATAAAATATACCTGGTGGGATGTGGAAGCTCCCTTTCAACATGTTTTTCAGCTAAAGACGCTATGAACATCATTTCAAACCGGAGCATTGAAGTTTTCACAGGTTACGAATTCTACTACCATAAAAAACTCCAGAATGAAAATGCAGGGGTAATCTTAACATCCCAATCCGGAGAAACAGCCGACACCTTAGCTGCACTCCGAAGAGCACAAAATGAAGGGATGTACACTGTATCTATCATAAACGAAGACCAAAGCACCATGATGCAGGAATCCCAAGATGTGGTTTTAACCAGATGCAACAGGGAAACCGCAATACTGGGCACCAAAACCTACATGACCCAGCTAATGTGCCTTTACCAGATCCTCTTTGGTATGGAAGACTCACCTGACTCTCAAGAAGTCCTTAATGATCTTGCGAAAATCCCATCAATTACCCAGGAGCTTCTAAAGAAAACTGAAGAAGATAACAAAGCCCTGGCCAAAAAATATGCCAACTACGACATATTTTACTGTATGGGGAGCGGCCCCAACTATGGGCTGGCCTACAAACTAGCCATGACCATGTTCATGGAAGGAGCACTCAAACATGCCTGCCCATTATACTCCGGAGAATTCCGCCACGGACTCATCGAAAGAGTGGAAAAAAACATCCCAGTAATATTCCTCGATGCGGGCTACCCCGGAGACGAATTCACCCGCAAATCAATAGAATTCTCCCGAAAAGTTGGAGCAGAAAACATAGTATACAGGATGCAGGATTATGCAGACATAAACCCATTACTGGCACCATTTGTACTGGTAGTACCCCTGGAATGGTTCATATACTACTTAGCCCACTACAACAATGAAGACCCTGGAAGCACCAGACACATTGGGAAGGTTAGGTACTGATTTTTAGGTACCACTCTAATTTTTAACAAGTACATCCTAAAAATTTTATTTTTAACAAGAAAAGAATCCCAATAAATTTTATTTTTAACAAAAAGGGATGCCATCAAAAAGTTTTATTTTAAAAAATAAGGGATGCTATCAAAAAGTTTTTTTAAACAATAAGCCCCTCATTAAATTTTATTTTAAGGATAATATTTATTAAAAGTTAGATAGTATCAGTATTCAGGAAACTAGTATAGTATTTTAATAATTGAATAATCTAAAAAATAAGAAGTTCATCTGGGAATTAAATTAAAATCCCAGATTAAATAATAATCGACTTTTGATCTCTTGCTTTAGTTGATCTCTAATTTTTGGGTTTCTGCAATCTCTTTGGGAAGTTTTAGGGTGAGAATGGATTCTTCAAAATTGGCACTGGCCTCTTTGATCTTTATCTCAGCAGGTAACTTGATGGTACGGGTAACTTCACCAGAACCTCGCTCCCTTTTTATGTAATTAATATCTTCACCTTCCATTCCTTCCTGGAATGTGGCAGTTATTGTCACTGATTCAATAGTAACATCAACTGATAAACCTTCTTTTTCTACTCCTGGAAGGTCTGCTATGACTATAAACTCCTCAGGTGTGTCAATAAGGTCCAGGTAAGGTGTGGTGGGTGCAGTGTAATCATTAATGGTTTTTCCCAGGTCTTCCTGTTTTTCACGCAGTGTTTTGAAAACATCATTAACCATTTTCTCTGCTGTAGTGCGAATTTCTTCGGTTCTCTCAGATGCACTTTCACGGAATTCTTTACTCTTACCGGAAACAGTGTCTTTAGCTTCAGAAGCCTTATTTTTGACATCTTCACCTTTTTCTGAAACAGTGTCTTTAGCTTCAGAAGCCTTATTTTTAAGGTCTTCACCTTTTTCTGAAACAGAATCTTTCACTTCAGCAGCTTTGGATATAATTTCTTCCTTGGTGTCTTTGCCTTTGGGTTCTAGTTTTGTTTTCTTTTCATCCATAGAAATCCCTCACATAACCATTAAAACTATCCAAATTTTAGGGAGATTTCTTATGTGATAAGCTGGGATTTCCCCCAATCAAAGAAACTAACGTTATACAACGTTACAGAGAAATTATTCTCCCCTAGTAATCTTATTTTCCCTGTTGAATTCCTCTAATATTTTAATTATCTCTGATATACCACTACCTTCAGAGGCAGCGACCATCAGGGGCTTATCACTAGTATCAATATGTTGTTCAATGTACTTAATGTTTTCTTCATCATCTACCAGATCCATTTTATTGAAGAGTGAACGAACTGGAGTGTTTCTGAATATCTTTTTTATCTCCCAATACAGGTTTACCTGGTTTTCCACAGGGAATCCCGAGGTTTGTGATGGATCAAATATGAAAAGGATGAGATCTGCCAGATGTTCCAATGCTACCATAGCATTGAGCTCTATCTGGTTCATTTCCTGCACTGGACGGTCCAGAAGCCCAGGAGTGTCGATGATCTGGTACTTCTGCCAGCGAAGTTCGAAGTGTCCAATTTGAATTCCTTTGGTGGTGAATGGGTAGTCTGCTACTTCTGGTTCTGCATTGGTGATCTGCCGCAGGAGTGTTGATTTTCCCACATTGGGAAATCCAGCAATAACTGCAGTGGTGGCATCGGTGTCCACTGTTGGGACGTTTCGCAGCTTCTGTTTGGCATAGTTTAAAAAGTCAAGTTCATCACTTATACGCTTCACTACAGAGGATATCCTCCCAAATGCAGCTCTTCTTACCTGTGAAGCGTTTTCAGGAGGTGATCTTCGTATTTTAAAGGTGTACTGGTTCTGTAGTTTTTCTAAAACTCCGTTAGCCCAGTTCAATGCTCCCAGTGATTTTTTAAGTTCATCAACACCCACCGCTACATCGATGTAGTCCTGGTAAAACATGGGGAGTTCTTCCACATGGGGTGTTTTTTCCAGAATTTCCTCAAAGGTGTCTTTAATCACCTGACAGGCGGTCTGGACTCGTACTTCTTCTATTCGTTTTGATTTGTGCTGTCGGTGGATCTTGGATGTTCGGACCCGGGCCGCAGCTTTTTTTGCCCGACGGAATGCTTTGTCAATTACTTCCTCGGAGGTGGGTATGTTAGGTAAAAACATTATTTCACATTTTTCTTAATTTATGATGGTTTCGTTAATTTATGATATGTTCTTATTAGGATTAGATTATAGATTATATGGGATTAGTTTAGACCTTAAAAGATTATAATCTTTTAAAACGTTTTTAAGAACAATAATAAGTTTAAATGATATTTAATATCTACTTTTTACTAATTACTTTTCCTTAAAAAATTATTCCATAATCCCTTAAATCTTAATTCTTTAATTATTTCCTAAATATTCCTATAATAATAATGAGTATAGTACTAAAATATTGTTTCTGTTCTTATTTATAATATCACTAATTCAATTTGAATACCCAATTGTTCAGTGAAAAAAGTTTATTTTATAATGGTATATCTGGAGGTTTTAAAAGGGATATAAGAAGGTTCATAATGAGATATCAGAAGGTTTTAAAAGGGATATAAGAAGGTTCATAATGAGATATCAGAAGGTTTTAAAAGGGATATAAGAAGGTTCATAATGAGATATCAGAAGGTTTTTAGTGGGATATCTGAAGGTTTTTAAGAATTTTTAGGATTAGACCAAACTCTTTTTTTCAATACATGAATCTACATTAATACATCGTTACTACTCAGAAAAAATCTGGGATTGGAAACTGAACATTTTCACACCTTCATCTAGCCAGCAGTCCGAAGGTAAACCAGCTTTCATACAAGTGTTGGCCAGGAAGTCTTCAACATCCCAGTTCCACTCCACTGGAACCTGGGGTAGCAGCAGCCCACGGTACATTCCCCTCTCCACAATGAGCCCATCCCTGCCCACTTCTACCTTTTCCAGATACTCGGAAGGTTTTTGAACTTCAATCATTTCTGGTTTGGTGAGCACACTGACTTCCACCTGGATCTCCTTCAGCTCTGCTGCGGTGACTGGGGGGAACCTGGGGTCTCCGGTGGCTGCACTTATAGCCACTTCCACCACTGCCTGGGCAAGAGGTTTTACTGGTTCTGGGTATCCAATGCAACCCCTTAAATCCCCATTACGGGTTAAGGTTACAAATGCCCCCATTTCCGCATTTAAGATGGGATCTAGATCATCAGGAACTTTTATGATCTCTTTAAGAGTAATGTAGGTTTCAATGGCGTTTCTTGCTAATTTTACCAGAAATTCCCCTTCTTCCTCACTTATCACGATATCCCTCCAAATGTTGATTTTTACCTCACCGAACCGCCCAGAAGTTGATTTTTATCCCAACTGGTCAATGCAGCAGTGAATTACCTCAAATGAATCCAGTAGTTGATATTTATCTTAACTGGCCCCACCTACTGTTGCCTCACTGACCCTGGTGTGTGGACCTCCATCTCCCACTGGAGCGGTTTGACCGGCTTTACCACAGAACCCAACTCCTAAGTGGAAGTCAGAGGCAACACCATCAACTTTCTGCAGTATTTCCAGAATATTACCAGAGAGTGACACATCACGGAGGGGATCTTTAACTTCACCATTTTCTATTAAGAATGATTCAGCAGCGTTGAACTGGAAAACACCTTTACCGGTGTCTACCTGACCACCACGTGATCCTTTAAGGTATATTCCGTGGTCCATATCTTCGATCAATTCTTCAAAGCTCATCTGGCCGGGTTTGAGGTAGGTGTTGCTCATACGGACTATGGGCTGATCTCCCACTCCAGAGCGTGCATTTCCACTGGAAGCGATGTTGAGTTTGGCTGCTGTTTCCCTGGAGCTTAATAAGGATGTTAGGACACCATCCTGAACTAGCACGTTTTCACTGGTTTTAATACCATCAGCATCATAGGCATAGTATCCAAAAGCATCCATACTGGCATCATCCACAATCGTAACCAGAGGTGAGCCTATTTCACTTCCCATTTTTCCCTTTAAAATGGAGTCATTCTGCAGTATCAGGTCAGCCTCTGAGGCATGGCCCACTGCTTCGTGGATGAAAACCCCGGTTAGTTCCGGGTCCATGATTATGGGGTAACGTCCTGAAGGTGGCAAACTGGCATCCAGTAACCTGACTGCTTTGTTAGCTGCGGTTCTTCCCAGAAGTTCCAGGTCTTCGGATTCAATTACTTCAAAACCCTTTGCACCACCAGTACTCTTGTGTCCGAATTGAATTCCGCTTTCGGATGCAGCTACTGCATTTAAAAACAAAGCAACCCTGTTTTCTTCCATGGTAATGGAGGATCCTTCTGAGTTTAAGAATATGGTGGTTCCCTCAGAATCCACGTAGTTAACCGTGGTGCTGACCACTTTATCCAGGTTTGCAGCCTTTTCTACCTCGGACATGACTCCTTTTTTATCCTCAAGGGACACATCAGATAGTTTGATGCGAGCATTTGAAGATATTTTGTCGGTTTTTACCTCAGCTGGTGCCAGTTCCACATCACTGGAAAGGGCACTGGCCAGTTTAAGTGCAGATTCTGCCACGTGATCCAGACGATCCAACCGGGTGGTGTAGGAAAATCCCCATGCACCGCCCTTTAAAACACGGATACAAGCCCCCAGATCCGATCCTGATCTGATTTCCTGGATTTTTCCATCTTTCATTACAATAACAGTGTTTTCACTCTCATTAACCCGCATATCAGCGTAGTCAACATGTTTTTCCACTGATTTCAGTGTTTTTTCCAGTAAGTCCAGATCTAACTCTTCTTTCATGTTATCTCCACTTTTAATATGTTCTTCTTGACATATAATTTTAAAGATCAATATTTAAGGATCAATTAATTTAGTTAAAAGATTAATTAAATTTAGGGCTTTATATATAAATAAACAGTGAAATGATAGTAAAGGGTGTAAGAATTGATCGAAAATAAACCAATCGCAATTATTTTAGCAGTTTTAACATTCATAGCTGGAACTGCATTCTTTGTAGGCATTATATTCTATTTTGCAGGATATCCTCTTTCATCTCTTGGTGAACATCAATTATACGTGTTTTTCGCTGTTTTAATAGGTGTGGTTCTTGCCTCGGTAGTGTATGGTCGTGGAAGTAATGACCGGGCCAAAATGGCAGCCAAATGTGTGGAGGAATTGTTGGGAGTGAAGGTTAAAACCAATGATATGTGGAGGATACTGCGTGGAGTGGAGTCCATGCCCACATTTGTAATTAATGATTATGTTTCCAAGGACATAAACGGGGTCGAAGCATACGAAGAAGGGATAAGGGCATATGTACCCAAGTTAACTGATGAAAACTTAGAGGACATAAGGAGAATCATCAACAAACCAGTTCCCGAACTTCAGAATGTGTTAAACGAGCTCTATTTGGAAACCGAACTGGAACAGTTTAAAATACTGGCAGAACCTAAAGCCGAGCACTTGATAACCATTAATTTAGAGGAACTGAAAGGAATTCTGTTTAATGAGTAAATAGTTTTAATTTTACTTCACAATGAGTGAAAATCTTACTGAATAAGATTTGATTAACGGAAATCTCTAGTAAAAATTCATTTAATGAATAAAACTCCTTTAAGTGAATCATTAACAAATAAAATTCCAGATAATAATTAGGGATTCTTAACATTGATTTATGATTTGAATTCTTAACATTGATTTATGGAAAAATAAATATATGATGTTCGGGTTAAATAGCTTAGAAATCATTGATATTGTTATTTCTTTCCCATCAAATGGGATTATTATTATTAAAAGGCACCGGATGTGAAAAAAGTGAAGACCATAGATGAAATAAACCAAAAAATTAAAGACGGGGACGCAGTTGTGGTTACTGCGGTTGAGATGACCCGTATTGTGCAGGAAAATGGTGCAGGAGAAGCTGCAGAAGAGGTGGATGTTGTCACCACCGGTACATTTGGTGCTATGTGTTCTTCCGGTGCATTCTTCAACTTCGGACACTCTGATCCACCCATCAAAATGAGTCGTACCTACTTAAATGGTGTGGAAGCCTATTCTGGTCTGGCTGCTGTGGATGCCTATGTTGGGGCCACTCAACCTCATCGTAACCCTGATATTGGCTTAGATTATGGTGGTGCTCATCTTCTGGAAGATCTGGTCAGGGGAAAAGAGGTTGAACTGGTGGCAGAAGCCTATGGAACGGATTGTTATCCCCGTACTGATGTTCACACATTCCTCAGTCTGGAAAACCTTAACCAGGCAGTTATGGTTAACCCCAGGAACTGTTACCAGAACTACGCTGCAGCCACCAACTCCACTGAGGAAACTATTTACACTTACATGGGCACCCTCCTACCCCAGATGGGTAATGTGAGTTACTCCAGTGCTGGGGAGCTCAGCCCACTTTTAAATGATCCCTACTTCCAGACCATTGGTATGGGTACCAGGATATTCCTGTGTGGAAGTCAGGGTTATATTATGGGGGAGGGAACTCAGCACGCCACTGATGGTGAGCGCAGGAATGGTGTTCCTGTAAATTCAGCAGGTACACTGATGCTCATGGGTGACCTTAAAAAGATGAATGCAGATTATCTTCGGGGAGCTACCATGCCCAAATACGGTCCCACTCTCTATGTAGGTGCTGGTATTCCCATTCCAGTTTTAAATGAGGATATTGCCCGTCGTACCGGTATCAGTGATGCAGATATAACCTGCAATATTTATGATTATGGTGTTCCCCGCCGAAGCCGTCCTGCTATTATGGAAACCAATTACCAGGAACTTCGAACCGGTAATATTGAAATCAATGGAAATGAAGTACAGACATCCCCGTTATCATCCTTAAAAAAGGCACTGAAAATAGCAGAGGAACTTAAAAAATGGATTGATAATGGTGAATTCTTCTTGACCCATCCAGTTAATAACCTTCCATCCTCAGGATGCACAGTCAAACCTCTTGAGATTAAACGGCCATCCATTATGGTGCAGGATTTGAAGATCAAACCGGTGATCACTGCCCGTGCTGAAGAGGCTATTTCTGGTGTTGCCCGGAAAATGGTGGAAAACAACATCAACCACCTTCCGGTGGTGGACCATGCAGACCGCCTCATGGGTATTGTAACCAGCTGGGATATTGCCCATGCAGTGGCCAAGGATAGCCGGAAGCTCACCGATGTAATGACCAAGAAGGTTATTGTTGCCATGGAGGATGAACCAGTGGAGCTGGTTGCTCGACGCATTGATAAACATGAAATATCCGGTGTGCCCATAGTGGACCGGGAAAACAGGGTTAAGGGTATGATCACTGCGGAGGATATTTCCAGATTAATTTGTTCCCAAAATAACAAGGAAGGTGGTTCCCAATGAAAGCCTGGCTTAACTTTTCCCCCAGTATCGTGAATAAGACTGTGATCTCGGACCTGATAAAAAACTTCGACGTGACCTTCAACATACTCAAGGCAGATATCACCCCCAAAGGTGGTAAAATGCTCATTGAGATCAGTGGAAGCGAGGCAGAAGAAGGAATCAAGTACATGGAGAAGGAGGGTATCCAGCTTAATCCCATCAAGAAAGTGGTTAAAAAGGATGAGGACAAATGCATGGATTGTGGTGAATGCATAAGCCTCTGTCCAGTAAATGCCATTAAAATGGAGGAAGACTGGACTGTGGAACTGGATAACCAGAAGTGCATTGGTTGCGGATTCTGCACCACTTCCTGCCCTACCAAGGCCATTAAGATTGCAGATTAATTAAAAGTGGAGCAATTTATGGCGAATATAGTAATCTTTCATTCAGTTTTAGGGCTTCGAAGGGGAATAATTGAAGCTGCAGAAATGTTAAAAGGTAAAGGACATAATGTTCTCACTCCAGATCTTTATAATGGCGAAACATTTGATGATATGGAACAAGCACTCGAAAAATTTGAGGAAATTGGAATCCAAGAAATGGTGTCTCGTACCATTTCTTCAGTTAAAGATTTTCCCAGTGAAACAGTTTATGCAGGATTTTCCAATGGGGGAACGTCGGCTGAGTTACTTGCTGGAACAAAGCCTGGTGCAAAGGGATGTCTTTTATTTCACGCTGCTTTACCTCTTAATATGATTGGTATTGAAAGGTGGCCATCAAGTGTCCCTGTTCAGGTTCATTATGCAGCTAATGATCCGTGGAAAAATCAACAATTTATCGATGAATTTTCAAAGAGTGTTCATCAATCTGGCGCCAGTTATGACTATTTTGAGTATCCTGTCACAGGACACCTGTTTGCTGATCCAGATTCAGAAGATTACAACAGAAAATCATCTGAATTGTTATGGCAACGGGCAATACAGTTTTTACAGGATATTGAATGAATTTTCTCAATTATAACCGCATATTCCAGATGAAAATAGGAAAAAAATAAGAATTCAGTCTCCAAATTCTTTTAAAAGTTTTTGACGGGCCTCTCCAATGGTTAAGGGATATGGTTTATCAAAGGGGAGGTTATCCTTTTTTTGAAGTATTTCCATGAGATGGGCAATTCTGGGCAGGCGGAGGTTAGCTTTTCTGATGGTTTCCACATCAGCAAAAACATTCTGAGGTGATCCCTCCTTAATTATATTGCCTTCACGGATTATGTAGACCTGGTAAGCGTAAAGTGGGACCAGATCAACATCGTGGGTGGATATGATAATGGTAAGTCCTTCCCGGTTGAGTTTGTAGAGTAATTTCATTATCTGGGATGCGCCCCTTGGATCAAGACCACTGGTAGGTTCATCCAGAACCATTATCTTGGGCTGCATTGCCAGAATTCCTGCAATTGCCACCCGCTTTTTTTGTCCACCACTCAAGTGATGTGGAGGTTTATTCTCAAAACCTTCCATTCCAACACGTTTCAGGGCTTCCTCAACCCGGGATTCAACTTCTTCCTTGGGGAGATCCAGGTTCAAGGGACCAAATGCCACATCTTCGGCAACTGTAGGGGCAAAAAGTTGATCATCCGGATTTTGAAAAACAATTCCAATTCTCTGCCTTAACTTTTTTAATCCTTTTCTTTCATAATTTACTGGATTTCCCTCTATTTTCACATACCCGGAGGTGGGTTTTAAGATTCCGTTAAAATGTAAAAATAAGGTGGATTTTCCAGCACCATTGGGACCTAAAAGTGCAATGATCTTGCCATCGGGGGCAGTGAAATTTATTTCATTGAGTGCTTTGGTTCCATCAGGATACTGGTAAGTGACATCCACTGTTTCAACTACATTCATGATTATCTACCACATTAATAATTGTAATACATTCTCACCTTTTCTTTAAGTATTAAGTAATACACAGTTTCACCACATCCACTTTAACCAGAATCTCCCTGAAATATTCCATACTTAAATTAGGTTTCATACTTAAATTACGGTGAAGTTTCCAGTTAAATAGACTACAAAAATAAGACATGCCTCAAAAAGTATGAGTAAAGATATATTAAGAATTCCTATGCTTTTTATGCTTTCAGGTTCTTTCATTGTTTTAATGGAACCATCATAGCATCTGGATTCCATGGCCAGATGTGCCTGTTCACCCTTCACCCAGGTTCGGATAAACAGGTTGCTTCCCAGCATTCCCATTGATTTGAATGATTTTTTGTAGGATGAATATCCTAAACGTGTTTCCTGGGCATGGTACATGTTGATACCTTCATCTAAAAAGAGGAATATGAAACGGTACATTAACATGGCCAGTTCAGTGATTATCTGGGGAATTTTAATGCGTTCCAGTTCACTGAATAATTCGGTCATGGGAATGGTGAGTGCCAGGAAGGCCATGCAGGTGAAACCACCCATTACCCTGGCAAAAAGAAGCAGACCCAAATTGAAACCATCCTCAGTAACTGCTAGGTTGAATATTCCCAGATCCAGGATGTGGGTCCCTACACCAAAGAAAAGGGACATGAACACAAAGGATATTAATCCAAAGGTAAGGGGGATGGTTAAAAATTTAAGGTAAAATTTCCATGGGATTTTGGCCTGGAAGATAATTAAAAAAGACATACAAATAGTTATAAGTAAAGGTACTATGGGTGATGTGGATATCAGGCTCACCAGCATGGTTGAAATTCCAAACAAAACCTTAAAGAGAGTGTTGATATCTCGAAGGCCATTGGAGTGTGCGTAGTTATCCAGAGTGTTTTCAAACATTAACCTACACCTGCAATCAGTACAAAGTTACTTTAAACATATTCAAATTCTATTTAATATGTTTTACTTTATATATTTTCCAGTTTACTTTAGTACTGATTCACCTTTACCCGTACCTATTTTTTTAGTTTTCAGGTTCTGTTTTTCCCGATCCATTCAAACCTGATTTAGCTTTAATTTCTTTTTCAATCCTCTTACGTTCCTTTGCCTGCCCAGTATAGTATCCCAGGATGTAACCAATTATAATAGCACCTATAGCAGCCTGAAGTGCAAAGAGAAGGCTTTCAATTTCACCGCTGGGAGGTTTCCAGATGGAACTGAACCAGGGTTGGTATCCAGTTTCCTCTATAACTGTACTTGCAGAATCATCAGATCCACCAAAGTAACCCTGATCTTCACCCATCCCATTGTACATGGCTAGGGGTATGATGGCGATTAAAGCCACCAGGGCTAGGATGAGGATGTAGTACTTACTCTCCATCTACACCACCTCCTTCACTTTATCCTTAACACGAGGTCCGATAACCTTCAACTGTTCCAGGATGTCAGGTCTGAGTTTCATAATGTAATCAAATATCACCACAGTTAAGAGTGCCTCAGCTATAGCCAGTGGTATCTGGGTGACTGCGAATATTATCATGAAGTTGGTGAATGCTGCAGTAAAGGTAGGTACCGGGAATGCCAGAGATAACTGGATTGCCGTGGTCACGTAGGTTAACAGATCAGCAAAGAATGCTGCCAGGAATATTCCCACAAGTGGAGGTCCGCCGGCAATTTTAATTCCTCTGTAGACCAGCCATCCTGCCACCGGTCCCACAATTCCCATGGAGACAATGTTGGCACCCAGAGTGGTCAGTCCACCATGGGCCAGGAGCAAGGCCTGGAAAACAAGTACAATGGCTCCTAGAACACTGGTAACTGCTGGGCCGAATAAAACTGCACCTAAACCAGTACCAGTTGGATGAGAGCAACTACCAGTAACTGAAGGTAGTTTTAATGATGATAAAACAAATATAAATGCCCCTGAAACTGCAAGTAACGGTTTGGATTCTGGATGTTCATCAGTTATCTTCTTAATCTGCACTACACCGTAAGCCACCACAGGCAGAGCTACTATGTACCAGAAAAGGCACCATTGCCAGGGGAGAAAACCTTCCATAATATGCATTTAAATCCTCCTTTTATTTTAAACAATTTTTTTGATATTTAATTCATTATTCTGACTTTTTAAATGGGTATTAATTATTTACGAAGCAAATTCACTTGCCACTACATGACACTTGCTCTATAATGACACTTGCTCTATAATGACACTTGCTCTATAATTCCCCACTCCACTGTAACTCACTTTTAGAACAAACACTATATAAAGTTTTCACTTTTACTTTAAAAAAAATCATGAAAAATTGATTTTTTATTTTTGTGGCCGGATCAGCTTATAAACCAAGAATTTTTATCAAAAATGTTTACGACTAAATATGTGAGTATTTTCTCTTAAAAAAAAGTATATCCTTCAAAAAAAAGTGAGGATCTGATCTAAGAAAGTAGAATATTATCTTCGAAAAAAATGCATGTAATTTGGTTAAGGCATGAAAATTTGGTTAAGAAAAATCACTCCTGTCTGAAAATTGGAAATATGAGTATTCAATTAAAAATAAGCCAATTTAAAATAAGCAGTGATTTAAAAATCTATGAAAATTAAGGGGGGGGGGGGGGGCGTGCAGTGTTAAAAGAAACACCACACAATAACTAGATATACCTTTATCACTTAAATGGATTTTCCCAAATCTGTACCAATTTCACCCAGATTAATGCCTAAATTGGTTTTATTACGAATCCCGGCCTGATTAATTAATACAGTATTATTATAATTAGTAGATTGTGATATGGGACTGTAAAATGCTGATAAGTAATTATGAACTAACAAATATCTATAAAAAACAGACAAATCACCATAAAAAGCTGGATAAAGTACTATAAAAACATACAAATAACTATTAAACTAGATAAAAACCGTGAAAACATAAAATGACAGTAAAAAGCTGATAAATTACTAAAAACAGATAGAAATTATAAAAAATTACAAATATACAAGAGAAAATCTGATAAATTAGTCATAAAAATTATTAATTAATTAAAAGCAGAAAGGAATTGATAAAAAGCAGGATGAAGTTAAAAAATAAATTCAAAAAGGATAAAATCAGATTTTATCCTCTTTTAGGATCGAAGATATGAATAATTATAAAATTATTCGACTACTTCAGCGAAACCAAAGTTCCTGCGGACGGAGTTAACTCTGATTTTAACTTCGTCACCGACTTTAGCTCCAGAAACAAAGACAACAAAACCTTCAATACGGGTAATGCCGTCACCATCTCTACCTAAATCTTCAATTTTAACATCGTATTCTTCCCCTTCATTAATAGGAGCAGAATTTTCCCTTTCATCTCTTCCGTAATTACTTCCGAACATATATATTCACTTCCAAATAATTTGCCTTAAATTGGCTTTAAAAAATGTGAATTCTTAAAAAACTTAATAAAAAAGATTTTTATTTCGCTTCAAGAATCAATTTCATTTACTAGTTTATTCCACCACTTCTGCAAAACCAAAATTTCTTCGAACAGAGTTAATTTTGATTTTAACTTCATCTCCAACTTTGGCTCCTGAAACGAAAACCACAAAACCTTCAATACGGGTAATGCCGTCACCATCTCTACCTAAATCTTCAATTTTAACATCGTATTCTTCCCCTTCACTGATGGGGGAGGAATTTTCCCTTTCATCTCTTCCGTAATCATTTCCGAACATTTATTCACTTCCAAATTTGCCATTAGAAATGGCTGACTTTATATTGATTTGGGGGCTTATAAAGGTATGTTAAATTCCAGACCTATTTTTGATTATTTTCAAGCTTGTGATGGTAATTGGGGTAGATTGAATATTAACATTAGCATGATCTTAACCACATTAAATGGATCTTTTATCAGGAATAAACAGTTTGCAAAAATGGGTCCCAATTTTAGATCAGCTCTCCATCGGTATAATTCATATCCCCTACAAATAATTTTTAACCCTATAAAAATGATTTAAAACTCCATACAATATTTTAATGATCAAAAACATACTACCATCATGGAGGTTAAAAACAAGATCATCCTGGCCCTGGATGTTCCCAGCATAGAAAAAGCCGTGGAATTGATGGATAAAGTTTCCGATTATCTAGACACAGTTAAGATTGGTTATCCCCTGGTGTTAGCTGAGGGATTGGAATCTGTGAGTCGGGTTAAAGAGGAGTATGATTGTAAGGTTATCTGTGATTTTAAGGTGGCAGACATACCTGCAACCAATCAGAAGATTGCTGATGTTACATTCCAGGCCGGTGCCGATGCAATTATCGTGCATGGATTTGTGGGAGTTGACAGTGCAACCAGCTGTATTGAATCTGCCAATCAACATGGAAAAGAGATTTTTCTACTGACTGAAATGTCACACCCCGGTGCATCCCGGTTCCTGCAACCTGTTTCCATGGACATAGCCCGTATGGGTGTGGAAATGGGGATCACTAACTATGTTGGTCCATCCACCCGTCTGGATCGTTTGGGAAAAATAAGACAGATAATAGGTAAGGATTCATTCCTGATATCCCCTGGTGTGGGTGTGCAGGGAGGAAATCCTAAAGATACTCTTGAATTTGCTGATGCACTGATTATTGGTCGGAGTATATACCTAGCTCCGGACCCGGTAGAGGTCCTTGAGTCCATCATAGATTCTATTAAACTTTAAACCCGCTATTTCATAGGCAATGTCAAAGAGCAGGAAATAGATGAAGGTTACTGGCTGGAAAAAGTTCATTCCTGGAATTATAAGCTGGGGGTAGATCATCTGCAGACCTCCCAGAACCGCCAGAACCAGAACTGCTATTTTTAGGGCGCAGCGGTAGTTGAAGAATTTTTCTACAATTTTTATTCCTTTTAAGCTTTCCCGATCATTGCCCACTTCATCCAACCAGGCGGCAATGGTACATACAATAAGTGCCCCCAATCCAACATAGGGCATACCAAATATGGCCAGGATTGCCAGGAAGATTCCTAGAGTGACCAGATGACCAATTTTATCAACTTTACCTGAAAGTAGGGTTCCCAGTAGTATGGCCAGGAAGATGGTGGCAGCATCAGTGAAGTTCACTGATAAATATCCAATTCCTATAACACAGATTACCCCACCGAGAATACCCAGAATAGTGTTGTTCTCCACATCCAGGGCATCATCCGAGAATTTCATGAAAAATCCCGATAATGCGTAGAGAACTGCCTCTAAAAACATGTCTTTTTAAACTCCTTATAAATATTAATTACAATTTACCTAATCTGATTAATTATAGTGCCTTTTATTCAATTCAACCACATCATTTACTATTTAATGTCTTCAATCGCCTATTGAATCGTTCTTGTTAATCAAATCTAGTGCTCCGGCCACCATCATTGGGAATATTATGGTGGCATCCCCAATCACAGTCACCAGTTTGGATCCGCATTTGGCCTTGGCCCATGATTTAGCTTCTTCGAGTGGGGCCCCACTCAGACTTCCGGCTTCACTACGGTCCAAGGTCACCTGTATTGCAGCGTCCACTCCACCAGTTAGTATGTTGGATGCCAGGGCGTAATGTTTTGGCAGTCCTCCTCCCAGGATTATGGTAGCTACCTTTTTGGATCCGTAGACTATGTCTGATAGTTCGCTCATGTCTCCGGCTGCATCCAGGGTGAGCTGGTTTTCCTGAGTGAACATCCACAGCTGCAGTCCCAGCATGCAGTCGATAATACCCGGTGCGAAGATTGGCACGTTTTTCTCGGTTGCAGTGTGAATTATGGATTCAGGATCCTGAATATGGTTCCCGATCTCGGTTAAAAACTGCCTGATATTCAGTTGATTCTCGTTTTCGGCAATTTCAGTCAGGATGGTGTTAATTTTTTTTTCGAAAACTTCGAAATCTTCTGATTTTGTGTATATGTCTCCAATACGACCCATACCCATCTGGCAGAGTTGTTCATCAGTTTCATTATGTTCACGGTAGTGTGAACCACCAAATGACTCCAGAAGGTCATGGGTGAGGTTGGCCCCACTGCTTATGATAACATCTACATGGCCACCAGCTACCAGGTCCCGGATGATCTTTCTAAGGCCACCTGGGACCATTGGCCCGGCAATGCTCAGGAAAACCGTGGTTTCCTCATCACTGATAAGTTCTGCCAGGAGTTCTGTAGCCCTGTAAAGTCGACCAGCTCCCAGAACTCCGCTTTTCCCCATTTCTTCCATTAACTGTAGGGTGGTCATTCCAGGACCTATTTTCATGTGTTGAATCTTCAGTTTCTGCACTTCCTATTTTAATTATATGAATAAAACCCCATCTAATGGGGTATGGAATAAATTTAAGAGTGTGGAATAGATCTAATAAAATTTAGTTAAATGATCAGTAAGTAAAAAGTATATCTTATTTTATTTATTCAAGGGTTTATTTAAAATTAGTTTATTCTAGTTAAATCTGTGAAATTAATCATATACAATATATTGATTAATTCAAGTACAAGTTGAAATCAGTACTTTTTGAAGAGTTTAACTTTGAAGATTTTAAACTTTGAAGAGTTTTAATTTAAGAAATAAACTCCAATTATCAGGATAATTAATTATTTTAAGCCAGCAATTTTATCAAGAAGGTCTGTACGGGTCACAATACCCCGTGCATTTCCTGCAGGATCTACCACTATTAATCGACCAATATGTTTTTTATTCATGAGTTCAATGGCATCGGAAATCATTAGATCTTCGTTAACGGTGATGGTGTTTTTTGTCATTATATCCACCACTTTCATTTCTTCACGTGATTCTGCCAGTGCACGGCTGATATCAGACAATGTTACCATTCCCCTGATTTCACCATCATCTATTACCGGTGCACCTTCAATGCTGTTGGTGGATAAAACTCGAGCCGCATCACGGATTGTGCTTAATCCATCCAGGGTTATCAGGTTAGGTGTTGCTACTTCTATTACTCTTTTTTTGGGGATGCTGCGAATTGCAGTGGTGTCCAGGAGAATAATGCTATCCATGTCATCCCTGCCTACTACCACTCCATCTACTACCAGTTTATTTACTGGTGTGGGGCCCACCCGTATTTTGTCTCCCAGATCCAGGGTTTTGATGTTTCCCACGGCTTTGATGGCTGCTTCACATTCACCAGGGTGAGGGATACTGGTGAATTCTATCTTGGCCACAGTAATGTCATTTACAAGTTCCCCTGATTTGTATATTGGTACCTGGCTCTTTTTATCGGTATCCTGTATGTTTAAGGTATGGTAAGCTTTAATAGTTGGTTTATACCCACCCCTTGGTCCAGGCACACCTTTAACCAGGCCTAAACTACGGAGGGATTGCATCTGATTACGGATGGTTCCAGGGTTACGCTTCATTAATTCCGCTATTTCTTCACCTTTAACAGATCTGCCTTCGGAATTGCGGTATAAGTTTATGAGACTCTGTAGTATTTCTTTCTGAACTGATGTAAGCATTTGGAATCACCGAATCTATTAAGTAATATAATTATCTGATTTTAGTATAAATTTACCATTATTTATAATTATCATTAATTGTCACTTATGATTATATAAAGATTTGGGGTATTACGCCTTATTTTTTAGTCTATCAAAAGATTAATACTTAGTCTAAGTAAAAACTCAAGGATTTTCCATCTGAATATTGTTAAAGAATGAATAAATTGTTAGGGACGGACTAACCTTTAATCTGTTTTCTTTTTTGGTAGAAAAGTGAGTAGAAGGAGTTTTGGGTTAGGGGTTAAATGATTAAAAAATGATATTCACAATAGAATGAAGTATAATAATTTTTTAATATGTTGATATTATAACAGTTAATATGTCCCCAAAACTTGAAAGTTGGATTAAAGATTTCATTATATATTCAAGAGAACAATCTCAAAAAACTGATTTTATTCCTGATGATTTTAAATCACCCTGTCAAATAGATGTGATTTGGTTACAAGATACCGATCTTAAAACAGATTATCAAATATTTGTATTTACTAAATGGCAAGAGGTCTTGGATTTAAATTTCGAGTTAGAAGGACCTAAAAATATTTCTGATATTATAAATACATTTGATTCTTTTATTAAAAAAGATAAATGGACTAAAACATTGGACGACGAAACAGCGATTGGAAATACTTATTCTGAAGCTCTTGAAGAGTCATTTTTACATTTTATAAAAAACTTCGATCAAAATCCTTTTATGAGAAACAAAATACGTAATAGGATGAATGTAGCAAAGGATTGTTTTGCTTGGGTTTTTGATGGCAAAATTCAAGAAAAGGATGTTAAAGATATTTTCAAAATGGTCTATGAACATGAATTAAAAGATCATGAAAATTCTCAGCAAGAAGTATCAATTCCTAAACCAGTTCCAGCTAAAGAGATGGATAAAGGTTATGCAACTTTCTTTTATCCAGCAATATGGATAGGAAATGGTCCAAATCCTTCTTTTAATGATAGACTCCGAGGAGTGAGTTTAGGTGCTTATATAAAAAACATATATACTACAGATTACAAAGGAAGGTCTTTAATTGTGGAATCTGACGGATTTTTGGCAATAACTGAAACAAATAAGGAGAAAGCATTAGATTTATTGAATGAAATAATGGGAACAGCCCTTCTTTTAAAGATCCCAAATATAAAAATTAGGGAATTTGAGCTTATCCATGTTGAAATTGACCCTAAAACTAAACAGATAGGTAGTTGGCAAGGTAATGGCAATTTTGCAAGGACACGTCTCTTAGAAGAACGTCTTCATGGGGATCCCAAATGGTATACTGGCCATAAACTATTTTTAAAGGAAAATGATATTGTACAAGTTATTGATAAATCAAAAGAGTTAAATTTAGATATGGAATACACGAATTTTTTAGATTTCTTTTTTGAAGCATTTACACATCTTTACAATACAGAATATTCTCAATCATTCATTATGAGTTGGACTATCATTGAGAAGTACCTATACAATTTATGGGAAAAAATGTTAAATGAAGATAAGAAAGATTTGCCTCAAAGAAGGAAAAAAGAATTATTAAAGTGGAATTTGCACCCAATTTTGGAGATAATGAATATATACGGAGAATTAGACGATTCATATTATGAATTATTGAAAGAATTGAAATCTAAAAGAAATAGAATTGTTCATAGGGGTGAGAGTTGTTCTAAGGAAAATGCCGAAAAATGTTTTGGTTTGGCAAACAATTTATTATTATATGGAATTGAACCTTCTAAAGAATAATTAGTTTTAATATGGAATTTAGCGAAAGTTATTCTTATGTTTGACGATTATAGAAATATTATTCTAATTTAATATATACGTTAATGTTGTTGATTTCAGATAAATATTTTAAAAAAACAAATAAAGTATCTAAATCACATTAATAAATTTCACTTTAAGAATTTTCAATAAAATTTTTTACTAGTTGCGAATTTATCGCTTCGTCTATTAAATTAGATATTTCTCGTGCATTTTTAAATTTAGATGCTTTACTAAGAAACATTTTTTTTAATTGATCTAAATTTATTATTTTTTTGTCATCATCATCCAATTTCTCATATTTTTTTTCGATATTGATGTCCATTATTCTTTTTATAGCTTCAATACTAAGGGGATTGAATTTAATGAGTTTAGTAAATCTAAAGAAAAGAGGATCGCCAATATTTTTTCTTATCTCATTTTCATTTTGATAATTTGAGGTGCAAATTATAATAGCATTATCTAACTGAACTTTATAATTTTTATCTTCGAATATTCCATCATCAAATAATTGATAAAAAGCTTCATGAAAGAGATCGGCTGCTTTGTCAAATTCATCCAATAATATGACATTAGAATTTCTTTCTAAAAGTTCTTTAGCAAAAGAAGGTTGCGCATGATTACCGCCAAATAAGTATTCGCTAAATTTAATATTTTGAAACATTGAAAATTGTTTTCTAAAAAGCTCTTCACCCAATATTCCACTTAAAAATTTTGCAGTCTCGGTTTTACCAATTCCAGAATTTCCATAAAACATTAGAACTATTGGTTTATTGTTATTATAATTTTTTAAAAAAGAATAAAAAGAGTTCAATAAATCTTTTTTCACCTGATCTTGTCCTATTATATTATCCTCAAATGTAGAATTTATTTTTAAAAAATTATCTACATTTAATAAATTGTATTTATATTTTTTATAAGATATATTCTCACTGTAAAACTCTTTAAGCAAATTTGATATTTGGACGGGAGGATTTTGTAAATATAAATTTTCTATATTGCCTTCATTGATCAAACTATTAAAACTCAGAACAGCACTTTCAGAAATACGAGCATAACTTTCTGAGTAAGCCACCAAACATTTGATGGGATCTCGCTCAGGTTCTTCATTTTCTTGACCAGGTATAACCACCGTATGTTTATTTCGCCGGGCATCAAATTCAATAACCAGTTCAGAGAGCGTGGTCTTTTCTTCAGGTATAAACTTTTCAAAACCTGATTTTGGACCATAATATATTTTAATCTTCATTAATGCTTACTCCTGCAAGAATAACATCATAAACATCTAAAAGTCCTTCATCACCGCTTTTTCCATTTTCCAAATCGTCCAGTGAGATTAATTTTTCACCCATATTAAATTCTTTACTTATATCTAAAGAATCTTCATTTGCTCGGCCAACTTTCACTATATAATATGTTAAATCCATTTTTGTTAAATCAGCAATTGTATAATTGTTTCGGAAGGCATTAATATTAAATCTCAATATTTTTTTATTTTCATTATTTTCTTCTACTTTCGGATTTGCTATCATTTCATAATATCCCTTACCATATTCAAATGCAGCATCCATATTATGCATGTCCAAAGGTGCCCCATCATCTGTTGTAAAACCTTCTGAAAACATTTTTAAATAAGGCGTGAACATCTTAAAAAATGCAATTGAGTTTGGATAGGGTTTTAAATAATAATTATTTAATTCTTCAATATCTTTTCCTCTTTTTTCAAGAAAATCACTTAATAAAGAATTAGAAATAGTTGTTTTTACTATATTGGAATTGTTTTTTTCAATACCCGCTTTAACATTACTTTCTACACTTCCTCCAACGAAAGGCCAAATAGATGCTTTTACCCACCCTTTTAAGTTAGTTCCCGCTTCAACGTTTTTTTGATTTTCGCTCAATTCAGTTATAATTTGTTCTATTAATTCCCCATTTATTGTTAAATAATCAGTAGCTCCAATTTCATCAAAATAAACTATTTTTGTCATTTTCTTTCTAATTTCTGAATTGTCCATTTTATACCCCCTCCCAAATATCATACTCTTTGAATTTCAGATTCTGCAAAAACCATCCCTCTTCCCAAAAAAACATCCTTAAAACGGATTATAGATATGATGGAGGATAAATGCGAGTCAATTCCATTTGAAAAATTAATTTCATAAGGTATTTCAATAATTTCGTTTGGAGGAATGGCTGGAAGATCTATTACTGTAGGGCAAACAAAATCATCACCCTTAATCGTTTCATAATTATCTCCTTCTCCAAGGCCTCTCCACGTATGCATAATTTTCAAATCGTATAATGGTACACTATTTGGATTATTTATTTCAACTTCGACCTTAAGATTTTCATCATCTATTTTATATACATTAACAGACAATGATAGTTGATTTTTTGATTTATATAAGTTAGGATCTATTTGTCTAAGCTCTTTACCATCATTAAAGCCTACATGAAGCATTAAACCATGATCCAAATGATTATCTAGGCAGTTTAAACATAGCCATTTTTTACATTCATGGCAATAGAAAGTTATGTTATTCTTTTCAAAATACTCGATTGCATGTGGACATTTTGGATGATGACTTGAAAGGAAAGCATCAATCTCATGAGAAGGCCATAAATCTCCTATAGGAATCCCATATCCTGCAGAACCTATATCCAAAACTTCTCCTTTATTGCCATCTAAAGTTTTACAGGGAATATAATCATGGTCAATTTGATGATTGGAAAAACAATCATAACATATATACTTGTTACAATTTGTACAATACAAAAAAAGACGCTTTAAATCTTCATTACATTCATCACAAGTTTTTGGTTTGTTAAAAATTTTCTCCATTAAAAACCCCCATTTAGACATATAGTTATTATCAGACCGAAAAAAGAAAATAATATACCGATAATTAAAAATTTTCTAGATGATTCCAAAGAAATTGCTTTAGAGTTGTTCAACTTATGTATTTGTGGAATAATGGCTAAGTATAGATCAATTAATTCATTTAATAGATCATCATGTTCTTTATCGAGTTTTTCCATTATCTTTTCTGGATTTTTTAAATCAAAAGGAATAAAATGTTGTTTTATTTTCAAAATATCTAAAGACCAATAAATTGAAATTCCAATAAGAATTGTGGCAATTATATTTAAGACAATTAATATCCCAAAATTACTGAAGGAAATTATTCCTGCCACAATGAAAGCAACAAAACTGTTTAGTATGCTTATGACAATAGCACTAGTGTTTAAGAGTGCAGATGCTTTTGATTCTAAAGAACTTTTTCTAACAATCTCTCGTTCATAAGTTCTGATGCACTCTTCAAGAGAAAGATTAGAAACCATGAGAATAATTGATGACAAGTAATATAAAAACTTATTTTATTAATGTTCTCAATCAAAAAAAATAACTCCTCAACCTCACCCTTCAGTTCTTTTAACTCTTTTTTCATCTCTGGAACATGTTTTTGTATTCATGGAAATCGTCTCGTGAATATTTTCCTGCCGTGGAGTCTTTGACTGATAGGTGTTCTATATATATTATCTGCCTTTCGAGGTTTCAAATAACATATCAAAACAGGTAGTGGGACTAATGGACGCCACCAATGCAATTGGCAAAATTTCTAATATTAAAGTGAGAAATTCAGACATTCAATCCTCAAAATAAAAAAATGGTTATTAACCATTTCCCATCTTTTCTATCTCATCAGCCACTTTCCAGTGACCCCCTCTCTTTTCAGCCCTTCGAATAAACAATACACCGAGAATTGCACCAACTATACCTCCGGCTGTGTCTGTGAATAAATCATTCATGGTATCATCATGGGCATCTTGCGTTGGTGAGCCCTGCATCTGGGTGTTTCCAGTGATTTGACCGATGGGACCTTGGGATAAATATTTATCGTAAGTGTATTCTCCCATTTCCAGAATACCTCCAAATCCTATGGTAACAATTACAATAAGAATAGCCATCTCTGCATAAGATGCTTTCAACCTACCAAAGAAGTACATGGTGTAAACCACCATCATCCCCATAAGAGCAAGGTATAATGGAAGCATGAAATGCATGAAATTGTCATAGTAGGGAAGTTTAACATATAATCCCAATGCATCTCCACCAACCAACTCAAATAGAACCATCAACAATAACAAAATTTCGATCTCCACCGGGATGGCACGTATTCGACTGCGAGTAACAAAAGCAGGGGCATTAATTATAGCCAGGGCCACCAATATAAGAATCCCAAAAATTCTCTCAGCACCATTAACACCACCAAATATCGTTATGTAAATACCAGCCAGAAGAAGGAATAATCTCATAATTAAAAGTAAATTTCTTTGAAGAGGAGTCATCACCTCTTTATCCGGGTTAAAAAAGCTCATATCCGTTGATCTCCTATTTTAAATGATTTTATGAATTTCAATCTTGAAACAATTAAAACTTAGATAGTCTCTTTATTAAATTTTACAATTGAAGTTTAAATTGTAAATTATAAATATTATCATAAAGATAAAATACCCCGGCTTGTTTGAATACTAAATCCGGAGGTAAGGAAAAATGGCTGAAGGAAATAACACATTATTAGGCATTTTAGCAATTATTTTAGGTATTTTAGTAATAGCATTCCCACTTTTCAGTGTATTCACAGCAAGTGTACTTGCCGGTTTAGCTATAATATTTTTAGGAATATGGTTTCTGGCTCAAAGCTTTGGAACCTGGAGTTCAAGTAAAGGGGCCAGTATAGCATATCTGATCCTGGGACTGATTGCAGTTATAGGGGGAATAGGACTATTTGGCGATGTTTTGGCATTTAGCTTCTTAGCCAGCTTCTGGCTCTACTTCGCAGGATTCTTCCTTATCATTTCCGGTATAATGTCCTTCTTTACCCAAGAAGGAACTGCCGGAAAAGGAGTTGGAGGCATAGGTGTAATCTTAGGTATACTATACATCATATTAGGGTCCTACGCATGGAATCCATTATATCTCGCATTCTTAATTGGATTCTGGTTAATAATCAATGGAATAACCATAATGTTTGTTGGTACACCTAAAATACCAACTGAAAAATAAATACTTTTATCAAACAAGCCCCCTTTTTTTAAAAAAAGAACTAATTTTTTAAAAAGTTCAATATTCAAATCTAAATCTCTTTAAACTCAAATTAAGACATTTATAACTAATTATTTAAACCAATAATAAGGAAAATCCTCACGAAATGGATTAAAAATTTAGATTGTTTATTATATCATAAATTGCACATATAATAACGTGGGGTGCCTGTTTTATCATGATGCATCACTGAATGTAATGATAATTATTACAATGATTTATAAATATTGAAAATATTACAAAAATCATTTTAATAAAAGTTCCCGTTAAAATAGACAAGGTTGTGGAATAATGCACATTATAATAGTTGGAAGTGGAAGAGTAGGAGTTAACATTGCATCTTTTTTAATTTCTGATGGACATGATGTAGTTCTGATTGAAACCAATACAAATGTGTGTAATATTGCCGCTACAGAATTAGATGCTTTGGTTCTTTGTGGTAACTGTACTGACCCCCAATTATTGGAAGAAGCATGTATAGAAGAGGCCGATGTTTTCGTATCAGTTACTGGAAACGATGATACTAATTTACTAGCCGCTATGCTGGCAAAAGAATATAAAGTTCCTAAAATAATTGCTAGAGTCACTGATCCTCGTCATGAGAAGGTGTTTAAAAAGATTGGAGTTGATTTGATAATAAACCCTGAACGGGTTTTTGCCATTTATTTGGAAAAATTAATTATAAGGCCTGAAATTACAGATCTTGTAATCTTAGGTAAGGGGGATGCCGAGTTAATTGATTTGACTGTGGAATCTAAGAAAACTATTGGAAAAAGAATAGGCGATTTAAGTCCAACTGACGATTTTTTAATCGTAGCAGTCTATGAAAATGGAAACATAGTAATTCCAAAGCCCGAAATGGTCCTAAAAGAGGGTATGAAAGTTTCAATTTTAGTTAAAACTGAATATGCACCTAAAATTTTGGAGATTTTCACCAAATAATAGCACATCCAGTGAATCATCTTTATATCAGTTTCATTCCTTTACATCAAATATTTTAAATAAATACAATATTCCAATTACTCATATAAAAGTCAGTTATCTAAATATTCTGAAATGTTTGAATTAAGGTTTGTACAATAAAATAAGAGGTTTAAAAAATGTTTTCAGATCTCAAAATGAAATCAATTTCTCCTTTACTACTGTTAGTAGTTCTTTTTACATTATTATCCTTCGTTATTTTGTCACCAATTATAAGCCTTATTATATTTGGAGCTATGATCGCTTACCTGGTAAGGCCTTTAGCTTTGAAAATCAAACCTTTTGTTAAATTTGAAACTTTAGCCATCTTAATTGCTATGGCCATCCTGGCAGCGCCTGTAATTTTTGTTATCTATTTCACAGTTGACCAAATTCTTTTAGTTGTAACGGATGTTACCGGTGCAATACCCTCACCCGGAACTAATGCCACATCAGTTAACAGCACAGTAATTAATGCCAACGTCCAAAATGCAGGGCCTTTGAATAATATTGCAGATGATGTTATAAACCAACTTGGCACAATGGTTGCTCAGTTCTTTGCCTGGTTAGCAGGACAAATATTATCCTTCATTGCCTACCTTCCCAGCTTGTTTACAGACCTCATAATACTGCTATTTTCTATATTTTACTTTGCCAAAGAAGGAGACAAATTTGTTAAATTCATTACGGACCTTTTACCCAAAGAAAAATCTTTTGAAAAATTATACATTCAAGTAAATGACATTTTGAAGTCCATAATGATAGTTAACATTATCAGTGCGGTTCTTTTAGGATTACTTTCCGTTGTATTATATTACATTCTTGGATACCCTTACATACTTCTTTTAGGGGTCATAACCGCCTTTGCAGAGTTCGTTCCAGTGGTAGGACCATGGATAGTTTATGGAGCACTGGGAATCTTTGACATTCTTACCGGGAACTACATTAGAGGAATTGTGGTCATTATAGTTGGCTGGTTAATTGACACCGTTGTTGATATGTATATCCGCCCACGACTGGCAGGTAAATATACAGAAGTCCATCCCCTGGTGTTTTTAGTAGGTTTCCTTTTCGGTGCCATCACATTGGGACTCCCAGGACTCTTTATCGGACCTTTAATAGTTGGAATTGCATACGTACTTTACCATGCCTATAGAGAAGAAAAATTAAGAGCAAATGAGGGTTAAATTCCCTTATTGTTAACATTTAACCAATATATCAAAGTTAAATGGAACAAATACATGTATTGAGAGTTATATCTGCATTCACGAAAATTACTGTCTTCAATTTACATAAAGAAAGTGACATCTATGGAATGTAAAGTAACCGGACAGCTGGTTGACGTAGAAAGAAACCATATTCCTGGAATTCAATTAAAGGTAACTGTAGATGATTTTAATATCTCTACGGAACACCCCTATTCTGGAAAAACTGATAATCAGGGTAAATTTGAAATTAATTTAACTACAGAGCTCCCAAAAGATAAGGAAAATATAATTAAATTAGCATTTTTAATTGATGATAAAATTATCAAAAAGATATCCAAAAAAATGCAGAAAACTGTTGATTTTGGTATTGTACAATTAAATCAAGGAAATATTGGGGTTTTTGGGCGAGTAATAGATGAAAAAGGAAAGCCAATTAAAGGGTTAACTGTTATAGCGGAAGATGTTGATTATGGCAAACTGGAATTAAATCCGTTGGATCTTCTGGGAAATAAGGTTAAATCCCTATTAAAAAATGATTTAATACCTGATGAAGGAATTTTAAGCACTTCGTTTGATTTTATCAAGGACCAGTATCAGAGTTTATTCTTTCTCAGAGATGATTTCTTGGGATCATCGGTAACCGATGAAAAAGGATTTTATCGTATAATTTACCACCCTGAAAGATATCGAGAAATTTTAGACAAGGAACCAGACATAAGGATTAGTGTTAAAGATAAACTGGGAGTATTCAAGCTCAGAGAAACTGATATCCATCAAAATATTACCAGCACCATTGAAAAGATAAATGACATTACTATTAACCGTTCTGAAATTGAAGGCTGGTTAGTTACTTTAAATAATGACTCCCCTTCAAGGTTTACTCCGCATAATAATTATGAAATATTAATTGATAACCAGATAGCCTGGGAAAAAATGGTTAAAGCAGTGGAAGAAGCAAAATCTTACCTGTATTTAACCCAGTTCGTATTTTACCCAGAATTTACTCCAAGATTCTTTTCATTAACTGATGATCCAACAAGCTATAAAAGTGACGATCCTTTAACATCCAAACTTCTGGAAGCCCAAAAACGTGGCGTTGATGTCAAAATTATTATTAACGAAAACAGAATTGTTCCCGATAATTATGACGAATTAAAGGACTTTTTTAAAGACAGCGGAGTACAAGTAAGAAGCTATCCTGCTAAAGGACCTTATTCCATGCACGCCAAGGTTTTAGTGGCTGACGGGGAAAAATCATTCATAATTGGATCACCATTTACTCAGAGTTACTGGGATACCAGTAAACATGATATTAACGAGCCAAGACGTCTTGATAAAAACGAGGGGCCTTATCATGATGTTTCATTATATTTAGAGGGCCCTGTTATTTACAACTTGGAAGAATTTTTCATTGACCTCTGGAATTACCTATCCGACCTTCATTTCAATGGTAAAAATAAGATTACTGAGAATAAATCATTAAACAAAGATAGGATCACTGATAAAGTACGGGAAGATTTTAATTCAGTTCTAAGAGCCGAAAATGAACCATTACAAATCGTTAGATCAATTACTCCTCATACTTTAAGTGAAACTGAAGAAAAAGGAGTGCTTGAAGCTTATAGGAAAGCCATTACCAATGCTCAGGATTTCATATACCTCGAAAATCAGTATTTCACCAATAAATATATCATTGGAGCTTTGAGAAAAGCTATTGAACTTAACCCGGATTTGCAGATAATCATGTTAATCAATGAAGTTCCTGATGTTCCCACTTACCGGAGCTGGCAGCACTATGGCCTCGAATTCCTGGGACTTGATCTGGAAAAGTTAATAATAGAACACCCCCAAATTGGTGTTTTCACCAAATGGTCAGGTAAATTCCAAAATGGTAAGAATAAAATGCGTGACTGTTACATTCACAGCAAAGTAGCCATTGTAGATGATATTTGGGCCACTATTGGTACATCTAACCTGGACGGATCTTCATTAAGTTCTTCAGAGGAGTTTGGAAGTAGTGAAATATCGCAAAATCACTGGAATATGGAAATAAACGCTTTAATGTTTGACATGGATTCAATTAAAACAGGTTCTATAGAAAACTTCAGGAAAACTTTGTGGAGCGAACACTTAGGAATGGATATAACCGAACTCAATCGTCCTCTTAAAGGATGGCTTGATTTATGGAAGGAGAAAAGTTATGAAAATATCCGGCAATTAGAAAAAGAAGAAATCAGTCTTCACGGGGGAATATTACCATACAGTACTAAAAATAATCCTCAAGAGCAAATTAAAGATTTAGTCGAGAAGTATAGGAGAATTAAAGGAAAATTTAATCGCTAAAATAATATCTCTCATTTTTAATTATTTTATCAAAAAGAGCTCTAAATGTTGCGCATTTAATATAATAGATAATTATCATTAATTGTCACTTAAGATAATATATATAAATGTTTGGTATTACGCCTTATTTTTTAGTTTATCTAACGATTAATACTTAGTCTAAGTAAAAACTCCGAAATTTTTATGTATTATTTTTGAGAAGAATAAATAAATTGTTAGGAGATGAATAAGTTTTTGTTTGTATTTTATTAGGAGAATACTTATGAAACTTGATTTTTATCCTTCTTTTTAAATCATTATTCAATTATTAGAAAAAAATTTATTATTTTTAATCAATATATAAAGTATATAATTAATTTTAAGGGGGGGAATCTATTACATGACTGAAAGTCCTGCTTATACTGTGGAAAGTAAAGATGAGGATATTGAAATTAGGGTTTATCCGGGTTATATCTTGGCTCAAACAGATGTGAAGGCTGATTTCGATAAAGCAATCGGAATGGGGTTTTCTATTTTAGCCAATTACATTTTTGGTGGCAACAGGAAAAAATCTAAGATATCTATGACTGCCCCAGTGTCTGGTGAAAATTTATCTGAATCTGAGAAAATCGCCATGACCGTTCCAGTAACTGAGGAAAGTGTCGATTCAGAAAAGATACCTATGGCTGCACCAGTAACTGAAGAATCTGTTGATGAGTCCGAGAAAATCCCAATGACAGTCCCGGTTACTGAAGAAAAATCTGATTCCCATGTTTACCGTATTTCTTTTACAATGCCCTCTAACTACACATTAGATACATTACCTGAACCTGAAGATAAAAGAATAAAATTTAAAGAAGTTAAAAACCAAAAAATGGCGGTTTTAAGATTTAAAGGAAGGGTTAATCATAAATTAGCAGATAAAGAAATGGAAGAACTTAAAAACTGGCTTGAAAAAAATGATATAAAACCAAAATCCAATTTCATCATTGCCCAATACAACCATCCTGCGGTACCTGGTTTTTTCAGGAAAAATGAGGTAATGGTAAAAATATAATAAACTATAGATATTTTTGATTTACCTTAAACCTACTAATATTGAGGTAGTAAATAATGATAAATTGGCTCTATAAAAATTGGGCAAAATTATGTGTTTTAATTGCAATCATTCTTACTATATTTATCATTGTTTTCATAAAAACCGAAGATACTGTCCTATTTTTGATTTGGATACAGATACCGGTTTATTTATTGCATCAATTTGAGGAACATGCACGGAATGGTTTTAAAAATTATATAAATAAAAAAGTATTCAGGGTTCAAGAAGGAGATTTTCCTCTAAATGACAAAACCATTTTTTGGATAAATATTCCAATTATTTGGATATTAATGCCTACTTTCGCATTTTTATCCTCTATTGACATGATGTTTGGTCTATGGATTCCTTATTTTGCAGTATTAAATAGTTTAAGCCATGTGATTTTTTCTATAAGAAATTGGGAATATAATCCCGGGCTCATCGTAAGTCTAATATTAGGGATTCCGGTAGGGGCATATGCTTTAATAGTATTTTATTCTAATATTACCGTTCCGATGATAATCTCTATTCTTTCTATCTTTTTTGCATTATTGCTACATATAATCATATTTGGTTACATTAGAATGAATTATAAAAAACAAGATAAGGCCCAAATAGATTCAATTTAAAAAAATATTTATTGTTTTTTCTATTCAATAATCATTAATGCAGACACATTTATACTGCAATGTGGGTGATTTGAGGAATTTTTACAGGATTTAGTTTAAACGCTTACATGCATTCTAACGCTTCTGTTTTTCTTCAAGTTTTTAGTAAATCTCATTTATTGTACCAAGTTGGTCCATCGTTTGAATTTATCTTTAAAGAAAATTGGCATAACTTTTAAAGCATCTTCGTAGTTAAAGTTCTTCTTAGTTTAACTCCTCTGTTTTCAATGCTAGGGCATATGTGGGATCTAATTTTAAAACAACAGCATAACTTTTGACATTTAAGTATGATATATCAAATAAGTTTTTCTCAGGTCAACTGGGCCTGTTAGTTAGTATGCCTCCCGATCCCTGTCTTTAAATTTAGGGTCCAAACATGCCCCTATTTACTCAATCCTCCTTTAAAAAAAAATATATAAATTTAAAAAAATAAAAAAAAATAGGGTGAAACAAATGTGTACAACATTTAGTATTCAAACAAAAGATGGAAATAATTTTGTTGGACGAAATTTGGATTTAGCATATAATGTAAATGAATGTCCCCTAATTCTTCCGAGAAATTACTTGATGGAAGATAAAGTTACTGGAAATATGCAAACGACTGACAAAGCCCTTATTGGCATTGGCACGGTAATTGATGACCATCCATCCCTGGTTGATGCCATGAATGAAAATGGACTCGTCTGTGCGGGTCTGAATTTTGAAGGATTCGCACATTTTGAAGAAAAACCAGTACCTAAAAAAACAAATATTACACCTTACGACTTCATTTACTGGGTAGTCTCCAACTACGATACAATTGACGAAGTTAAGAGTGCTCTTTCTAACATAGATTTAGTAGACGTACCCTTAAATGACCAGACACCAGTTCCCACACTCCACTGGATGATAACGGATAAAACTGGTTCGTCAATTGTAGTTGAAAAAACTAAAGAACAACTCGCAGTCTATGATAACCCTGTGGGAGTAATGACCAATCAACCTACCTTTGACTGGCATTTGATGAATCTAAACAGATATATATCTATTAATCCGAATCAACCTGAACCAGTCAAGTGGAGTGATCAGTTGTTGCAAATTCATGGTGTTGGAGCTGGTACTCTGGGACTACCAGGAGACTCGCATAGCGTTTCAAGATTTGTGAGAATTGCCTATGCCCGAGCTCATATGCCAGTTCTGGAAGATGATATCAGTGCTGTGACCCAATGTATGCACATGCTTGACTATGTAAAAATGGTAAAAGCAGGGGTTTTAACAGAGGGAATGGCAGAAAAAACAACATATTCTGCTTGTATGGACCAAGAAAACGGCATTTATTATTACAAAAATTATGAAAATAGCCGAATAAATGCGGTTAATATGCATAAAGAAGACCTGGATGGTGACGAAATAATCAAATGCCCTTATCTAAAAACACAGGATATAAATTATCAAAATTAAAACGTTTGATAAGGGAATTATATTCCCTTCTTTTTTTTTAAAAGTAGATTTTATTAAAAAATCTGAAAAAATAACCCCTATACCTCACCCTTCAACTCTTTTAACTTGTGGCCAGTCATGTGCTCACAGATTTCCAGGGCATTACGGGCATTTGTTAACTGAGTGTTGTTAGTACATACACATCATTTGATTTCGGCCATATCCCCCAAAAAAGAATTGATTAATCATATTCAACCAAGAAAAAATTGATTTGGACCATATCTAAGCAGGAACAAATTGATTTGGACCATATTTAATCAGGAATGGATGCAAGTGAATAATTTATCCTTATGAGATGATGAAAATGAATAAAACAGAAATTTATTATTTTTCAGGCACAGGGAATTCTCTTGTTGTTGCCAGGGATCTTGCCAAGAGAATGGAAGGAAATTTAATATCAATACCTTCAATGATGGATAAAAAAAGAATAACAACTGATGCCGATGTAATTGGAATTATATTTCCTGTTTATTATCTGGGAACAGTCAATATTCCCCTGGTTGTCCAGCGATTTGTCATGAAACTGGATGAGATAAGTACAAAATACATTTTTGCAGTATGTACCTATGGTGGAGGGTCCGGCTCCACACTAAAAATACTGGATAAGATGATCAAAGCACGTGGAGGCCATCTTGCATCAGGATTTGGCGTTCAAATGCCTCAAAACGCTTTTAAGAAACCATTTGAGAATAAAACAAAACTTTACAATAACTGGAAAAAGAAAAAACTTGACTATATTCAGGGACAGGTTCAAGAGAAAAATGAAGGAGAGTTTGATAGAGATAGCCCATTCATTAGATTATTTTTGAATATTTTGACTATAATGATGAATAACAATTACTTAAAACCATTTTTTATAAATCCAATGAAAAATACTGCAAAACTTTCAAAAGACAAAGATCTTACAATGGATGAAATTATACCTCTAATGGACAGAAGTTATCATACTGATGAGAATTGCACAGGCTGCCAAACGTGTTTAAATGTTTGTAAAGTTTATAATATCAAAATAGTTGATAATAAGCCAGAATGGCAGCACCACTGTGAGAATTGCCTGGCATGCATTAAATGGTGCCCTCAACAGGCCATACATGGATATGGTGAACTACCTAAAGGCTATCATCACCCTGAAGTGAACATTTCAGACATGACCATTCTTAAAAAATGAAAAAGAAGATTTAAATGACCATATACCTTTTGCAGATACAACTCTTAATTTGATAGCTACCAATCCACCATCATTGTTATTTTTTTCAACTACTTTTCTGGATTGGCTTTTTTATTACAGTTTGCATTCAGGGTCTATGCCGGTTATTCTTATCCCTGCATCTTTGCATGTCTTCTTGATGTTCAGGCCAATGAGCAGTGGTGTTATTTTTTCGATGATCTGGGCTCTTTCTAAGGGTCCACAATCAACAACCTGTACTCCTGGGATTTTTTCGATTAATCTGGAAACTGTTTTTTTACTTTCTAAATCATCCCCAGATATCAGGCAGTCACAGTCTATGGGTTCTGTGAAATTCATTAGTGCCCCGCTGCTTATATTGTTGAAAGCACAGATTACCCTGGTTTCTGGCACGATTTTTTGTGCTCTTTCTGCGGCTGCTCCTTCAGGTAGATACAGACATCGGGTGGGTAATCCACCAATTGCTGTTTCCAACGGCCCAGTAGCATCCATTAATATTTTCCCAGCAGCTCCTTCTTTTATTGATAGTAAAGTCGCTCTTTGAGCAGCCAGTGGCACAGTTAAAACCAGTATATCTGCTTCTTTTGCAGCATCAGGGTTTAAAGCAGCTTTTAAATTTCCAACATCAGTTAAAAGATCCTTAACTTTATCCACAGCGGCTTGAGCTTTTTCCATTGTTCTTGAACCGATTATAACATCTTCTCCAGTTTGCACAAAACGTACAGCGATTCCCAGCCCTTGTCCACCAGTTCCACCAATTATTGCTATTTTCATATTATCACCTTAATTTTTTAAAGGAAAAAAAATAAAAAAAAATATTTTAAGATCTCCACTCACTGAAAATCACGATCTAAGGTTGAAACTTAAATCGCAGTCCAACCACCGTCTATTGTAAGTAATTGTCCAGTACAATAACGGGAAGCATCTGAAGCAAAGTAGATAAGTGCTCCGTCTAATTCACCAGGTTCACCTATACGACACATGGGACAGTATGCTTGAACCGCTGCTTGGAATGATTCATCACCGAGGACACCATCTGTCATTTCACTTGCAAAATATGCAGGACCAATTGCATTTACAGTTATATTGTATTTAGCCCATTCAGTAGCTAAAGCTTTTGTTAACATTTTAACCCCACCTTTAGCTGCTACATATGCAGATATTCCTAATCCTGGCATGGCTACGGTACTGTGAATGGAACCAAGGTTTATGATTTTACCATAATTCTGTTTGACCATAACTTTTCCAACTTCCCGTGCCACGTAATATACACCGTTTAAATTGGTGTTAATTGTTTTATCCCACTCAGAAATAGGTTGTTCTTCAGCGGGATGGATTACTGCAACTCCTGCACCGTTAACTAAAATATCAATACGACCATATTGATCTACAACTTTAGCCACAGATTCAGCAATGTTATCAGTATCCAATACATCAGTAACTGCATACATTGCTTCATAACCTGCATCTTCTAGTTCTTTTTGAACTGCTTGAAGTTTTTCTTCCCTTCTTGCAAATAATGCAACTTTTGCACCTTGTTCTCCTAAAGCTTTTGCAAACTGAACTCCGAGACCTGATGAAGCCCCAGTTACAATAGCAACTTTTCCGGTCAAGTCAAAAAAGTTTTTCATTTTTTCCTCCTCTAAAAACTTGGTTTAACTATTTTCTAATGGTTTAACTATTTTCTAATTTTAATTCTTGATTATTCCCCTAAAAATACTGCAGATTTGACTAGATCTCGTGGTTTATCCCTCATTAACAAAAGAGCTTCTTCAATATCTTCAAACTTATAGAATTTGTGAGATACTAACTTACCGGGATCAACACGACCATACTTAACTAAATCAATTAATTTTTCCATTCTGTCTCTTCCACCAGGACAGAATCCTCCTTTAATAGTTTTATCTGAAAGACCCGCACCCCATGCCGCTAGAGGTATAGGAATGGATTCTGCTCCACCCAGCACGTTTAAGTTAGCAACAGTTCCACCAGGTTTAACAACTTCAACGGCCTCAACAATAGTATTCACATTACCACCAGCCACTATCGCAGCATCAACACCCTTTCCATCGGTTAAAGCCATAATTTGCGCCACGGTGTCCCCATCATGGTAATCAATTATATCCGTTGCCCCATATTCTTTAGCTACTTTAATAAGGTTGGGACGGCTTCCCACTGCCAGGAGTCGGGCAGCACCAGATAGTTGTGATCCTGCCACAGCCATGAGACCAACTGGTCCTATTCCAAAAACAGCAACTGTGGATCCTAATTTAACATCAGCCATTTCAGCACCATAGAAACCAGTAGTTACCATATCTGGAATCATGAGCGCCTGTTCTACAGTTAATTCATCTGGCCATATGGCCAGGTTTGCATCTGCATTATTTACATTGAAATATTCTGCCATTGTCCCATCTTTAAATGTGATAAAAGACATTCCAGTAAGCATACCATCACAATGTTGAGAAAATCCGTTCTGGCAGGGGGTTCTTTCCCAATTTGGTGTGATGGCAGGAACTATAACCCGATCTCCTGGCTTAAAATCTTTAACTTCACTACCTACTTCTTCAATGATACCTACAGCTTCGTGTCCTAAAATACGATTATCCACACCACTTAAATCTATAGCATCATCCCAGGCTATGTGTACATCTGAACTACATGGAGCTATTGCTAAAGGTTTAACAACAGCATCAAGTGGTCCTGCGGTAGGTTTTTCTTTTTCAACCCATCCCACCTCGTGTTTTCCAATTACAGCTAGTCCTTTCATATTATCACTCCCTTTTTTTAGTATTCCCAATATCTGTCATACAATACTAACCGACAGACTTATCTGTCTGTGATTTTTAATAACACAATCCCCATATTTAAACGTACCGACAGATTAGTCTGTCTGTTTTATATATAATGAATTATAAAAAAAGATATGTAAACTAATTGTTACACTAAATTTCAGCACTAAATGAGCTCATAACTGAGTTCTGAGTCAATTTCAAAGGGAAGATTAAAAAAATATTGGGTCTTTAAACCTACAAAAATATAGTGGTATAAACATTTTTAACCGAATTTTATCTTATATTACTCTTCCATAGAATTGCTAAAAACCTCAATGATTCCAGTATTTAATTAGAGGTTTATGAAACGGCCAAATAATATAAATTAAAGGAGAATATCTTATGGACACAAAATCAAGGATTATGGAAACAACTTTTAAACTTTTACTTGAAAAGGGATTTGATAATGTTTCAATAACTGAAGTCAAAAGAGAATCAAACATTTCTACCGGCGGATTTTACCACCTTTTTGATAGTAAAGAGATGTTGGTTGTTGAAGTAATAAAAAAATACATATTTAACTATTTTTACTTAACCATGGAACAGATTAAGAAGTTTGAAGGTACACCCAAAGAAAAATTAAAAGTTGCAATTTTATCTATGGCTGGAGATGATGCAGTCATCAATGAAACTACTCAACTAATCGGAGGTCCTGAAAAAATAGATTACAGAACCTTACACCTATTATTAATTGAAGGTGTCCAGAAATATGATATGATAAGTGATATTTACTCAGAATTCTTCAAGGAATTGTTAATTTTCATCAATGATACCATCAATGAAGGTATAGCCCATGGTGAGATAAGATCAGATATTGACTCTACCCGTATTGCAGAGGTTATTGAAACCATGACAATGGGGACAGTTATAATGTGGATAGCATTACCTGAAAAATCACTAGAAGAAAGAGTTGAAATTAACATGGCGGAAATATGGGATTATATAAAAAAATAGTTTCTAAATGTAATTCCAGGTTTGAAATGGAGAAGATATGATTAATATTTTTTGTATCAACCAAACATTTTGTATCATCCAAACATATCTTTTAATTCATTAGCTAAATGGACCGTTAGTTTTGAATATTTATTATATCTTATAAAATTAGCTCTATCCTCTTATCCTAATACATTATTTGGTTTTTAGATTAAATCTAACATTAAAAAAAAGATTAAACTCCACCTTTTCTTCCTTTAACTCATTTCTTCATTTCCCACTACTTACTACTTTTTTAATATTTTTTATGTTATTTAACAAAGCAAATTATATTAACTATTTCTGTTACTTACTAACTATTTACCCCAGGCAATTTGTCCGGTAAAGCAGTATTCTCCTGTTTTAGGACAATTATCCTAAAGTATCTTTAATAACTTATTTTATGTAATCCATGGATAAAAAGGGGAATGTCAATTTATATTTAATTTTACCCAGTCTGATCGATCTACACTCCCATTTTCAACGATATCTACGTTGTACATTAAGGCAGTTGAATGATTAAAAAGGTTTTGAGGTATCTTAACAATCAATTCATTTTGGTTTATTTCAGTTGTTATAGGATCAGTTATTTTTACACTGTTGTTTGCCATTATTTCAGGGGTTGCTTTCCCGTTTTGGACAGTTATGTCTGCTCTTTCAACATTACCATTATTGAAGAGACGAAAATGGAATTTATATGAATCCGCTCTTTTGATCCCATTTTTTGTTTCTAATGTAATCCAAGTACTATTCTGGTCATATTCTAATCCTGTTGTAACTAAATCATGACTCCAAGTGTAATCTTGTAGAGTTGTAGTGGGCATTCCACCGTTGAATAAGTTTACTTCTTCATTGCTTTTTGAAATGTTCTGGTCATTATAAGTTGCATATATCTCGTTTTGCCGTATAAATGATTCAAGGAGGGGCCAGAGTAAAATTTTTTGGGAAGAAAATGTGTTTATACATGCACTTTTTTGAGCTACCTGACTTGATGTGAGATTGTAAGTAACCCAGTTAGCATTGAGTTTTGAAAATTCCTTTGGTGGTGATATGTACTTTTTAGGATCATAAATCAAAGGAAATTGCCAATTGTAATTATTATGAATGTCATATGTTAGTTCTTTTCCTTTATAATCCATTTTTGTAGTTGAATATTCAACAAATGCATGAGTCGCCCAGTGATCTGGATGATCATCACCTAAACCCGGATATATTATGATAGTTGGCTTAAAAGAATTTATCACACTCTCCAAATCAGTATCTACACTCCCACCACAGTAAGAAGCATTATCATGGTAGGCAAATTGGTAAGGAACATGATTTGCACCATTCATCCCATAATAAAGGTTATTTTCATCCCAGTTAGTATCAAAAAGATATTGCATTCCACCATCAGGATAACCTAAAAAAGTAATATTACTCTGATTGAGTCCAATTTTATTCATGGCTCTTACATCCTCAGAATGCCTATTAATACCATATTCTATGAATGTGGATGGTTTAGGATGGAATGTCATTGATTTGATGATAACATCCTGCTTGTAACCATCCCCAGTGGTTAATATTACTGTAGAAACCGGAACACCCATTTGAACTGCTTTGTTTATAACTCCAGCACTACTCAATGCTTCATCATCTGGATGTGGAGATATGACCAGGATTCTATCTGAAGGAGTGATATTAATATCGGAAGCAGTTAATCCACTACTCGTTGAATAACTAACATATGCATAACTAAAAAGGCATGAAAATGAAATTAACGTAATTATAAATATTTTAATATTGTGCTTTCTGCTTAAATTGGAAATTCCGTAGATTATGAGCAATAGTCCAATAATGTAACCTATTGCCCAAGGAAATAAGATGATTAAAATTCCTAATAAGACTATGATTCCAATTAGAGACAGCTGATTCCAATTTTTCATAATTATCACTATTTTTTGATTTTAGAATGGATATTCATATAATTAAAAAAGATTATGTCCTTTAATCAACCCATATAATATTCATATTATACTATTAGAGAGTTTAATTGATGATTGAATAATAAATCGATTAGTTAGTCCTCCGCCAAATCTTCATGGTGAATAATCCTACTTGGAATTTTAATTCCATCCAATAACATTCCCCCAAGAGTTTTAATGATTATAAAACCCAAGATCATGATGGCTTTTAACATTACAATCATAACATTCCTTTCCACCTTTTCAACCTCTTTTACAGTTTTTTTAAGGAAATTTCAAATTTTTAAGGAAATTTAAAACTCAATATTCCATGATTAACCAAAAAATTATTTTTTATTATGGAGGTAATGGCGATATAATAAGTAAAATAAAACTCCTATTATGCCCATTATAACGATTACGTCCAATATATGAAAATAGCCCCTAATTAAGTCCCATCTTGGACCTAACTGGTAACCAATATACCCTAAAACAAAACACCAGGGAAGTGAACCTAGGAAGGTGTAAGTGATAAATTTCTTAAGGTCCATGTGTGCAATACCCGCAGGTAAAGAAATGAAAGTTCGCATGATGGGAAGTACCCTACTAATTAAAACAGCTTCATGCCCATATTTTTCAAACCAGTTATCAGCCATCTCCAGCCGTTTGTGAGTTATAAAAATGTATTTCCCATATTTCTCCAAAAAAGGCCTTCCACCTTTAAAACCAATGAAATAAGCTATTAGGGACCCAAAAAGGTTTCCCAAAGCACCTACTATAGTAATACCTATTAGACTCATTTTGCCTTCATAGACAACAAAACCAGCAAAGGGCATTATAATCTCACTGGGAAGAGGGATACATGCACTTTCAAGTGTCATACCAAGGAAAACTCCCCAGTAGCCCAGAATTTCGATTAAATGAATTGCTAAATTAACTATATACTCAACTATACTAATCATTAAAAATCTACCTCGTTAAACACACTAAAAAAAGGTAATTCAAATTTTACCAGTGTTCAACTTATCCAATAAGCATACATGGGACAATTTCTCCATCAGAATATTATCTTCAAATTTCAGAACCAAGAGAGCAGATATTATTCCCACAATAGCACCGAAAAATACATCCAATGGATAATGAACACCTATGTATATCCTGGAAAACCCTATAATTCCTGCAAAAACTAATAAAGGATAAATTAAATCATAGTTTTTTCCTTTGACATTAAGTTTGTATTTAAGACCAATCACTATGGCCGCGGCAAATGATGATGCTGTATGGCCAGAAGGGAAAGAATAAAACTCGCTTTCTGAGACTAACAGATCTACATTGGGTAAAGTTAAAAACGGTCTGGGTTCGGCTATTATAAATTTCAATAAGTATACTGCAACATTACTTACAAATAGAGCTGCCAAACCAAGTAGGGCTACTTTTTTTCCTTTTTCCCCTCCAAATATGAACAAAAGCCCACAAATCGCAGCCCATACAATGAAACTTCCAAAATTAGTAAGTAAAGGCATTATAAAATCAAACAAATTGTTATCCATCCCATGATTAATCATGTAAAAAAGAACAGTATTTTGATTTAAAATTCCAGATATTATAAAATCATACATGAATATTTACTCCGTTATTTGAATATTCGGGAATCAGAACGTTTTCCCATGTTTACTAAGTTCTTTGGTTAAATTGTATGGGTTATAATTAAGTAGTTATTCCAGAATTACACCCCAATCTTTCCCCAGTCAATAACCGTGCAAGAAAGAAAAATGTTCCTATAAAAAGAAGATTAGCTATCTATTTTATTTTAAAAAAAAAGGAGTTAATAAGTTATTTTAAATAGGATACTTAAAGCCACGAATTGTATTAAAGTTATGGAGAATAGTTCTAAAAGGTGTTTGACAGCCTCCGCTATTTCACCACCACCTCCAACTGTTAAATTTAGTAGAACTAAAAAAACAGTGGCAGCAATATTTTGTACCAGAAGAACCAGTGTGAAAAATAAAAGCCCTATGGTGAATTCAGATTTCATCTCCTGGTAACTGTTCCAATAAATATAGAATAATCCTAATAATAAACAGATATTAGCTATTCCCACTCCAATAGCTACATATTGGATGATATTGAGTAAACCCGGTTCTAGTATCATTTTTTTCTCACCCGTTATTTAATATCCAATTTTCTCCAGATATTTTCAAAAATTTCGTAATTTTCTTGCATTTTAGGAGAAAGAAAGTACAATTTGCCGTAAGTATCTCCAGTAGGCTGAATCAAGTTATTTTTTTCTAAAATTTTAACATGGTGCCTTACTGTTTTATAATCTAAATCAAGCTCCTCTGAAAGTTGATGAGCGTTATATGGCCTATCCGCTATCATTTTTATTATTCTAGCCCGGTTCTTTCCACCCCTTTTGCCAGCAATTAACCACCAGAGTAACTTCTCCATAAGTTTACTATATGGAATACTGATATTAATTTATTTTGCATTAAAAATAGAAATAAGCTAGTTCTAACCCTGAAAACACCAGACCCGTTTTTTATAAATAAAACAATTGTTAAGGGAAAAGGACTATTTATTACAATTGATATTAAAATTGTAATTTGTTTTCCAATCTACACTATTTTTCTTATCTCCTTTTCTTAAATCTAATGCTCCGATATTCCTCTTCTTCAGTCGGATCTTTGAACTCAGACGGAGCTAATCCTGTGATTTGAGAGTAAATAGTCAGATCCCAATTACTATTTGTATTTATATTATAAAGTTTAATATTATTTAGTTACTAACTTGAGATGATTAGATGGTTTCCAGTGACGAGATTAATCTGAGACTGCGGAATAAGAGAGAGGGGAAGTCTTTAAACGGCTATTTGGACACCAGCATTTGCAGGTGTTAATGGGATGGATATAATGGGTTATAACACCAATGTAACTTCATATTGGGGTGTCCCAGATAATAGGAATATAATTTACATTGAAGGAGTTACCTTCTCTGATAATGACCATGCCGATAAAAATGGAATTTAAACCATAGATAATTCCGCCATCAAGAGCATTGTAATTTCAGGAAATGGAGTTAAAGGTACAGTCAATGTTTATGCTTATAAAACAAAACTGGCAATTTAGGTTTAGAATACTAAATGAATTCCATTAGTTCAGGCACAATTGCATAAAATTCTTCCAAATTAAAAAAATATTGTGAGATATAATTTTAAGAAGTTTAAAGGGATTGTTAAATATGAATAAATCTTTAATTATGGGCTTAGGAATATTGTCTGTAGTACTGATTATAGTTTCAATATCAGGATGCAGTAATAATAACTCACACATTTACAATAGCAGTAAATTTTCATTTAAAATTCCTTCGGGTTGGTCGCAGACTGGCGATAAAAACGATTACTTTGTTTTATTTACCAAAGGCAAACAAAACAACAACGGAGAATATAATTCAAGTATGCAAGTCACCACTCAGAGTGCTGAAAATTTTAACGGATTATCATGGTTGGTTAGTGACTTTATAAATGAATCCCAAAGGAATAATATAACTATAATTACACAGGAATCTAGGAAAATAGCAGGAGTTGATGGTTACAGAATAGACATTCAAGATAACTATGGTAAGAACTCATCTTACACTATTTTCATTAAGGAAAACTTGCTTTACACAATACAGTTTGGCCGTCCTGATGGTAATATCGCTAGCATTAATGATGATATAGAAACCGTTCTCAACAGCTTCCAAACATGGAACTAAAAATTGAACCCCCATCTTAAGTTCAGGGGTCCCTGCACGAGGTCCCTGACTTATTATAGGATTCCAGCATTAATTAGTAACGGTCATGATGATTTTAGAATAATGGAATATATCCAAATTAAAATTCCTTTAAATATCTCTGTTTAATTTCATCGAATTCTTCCTGACTGAGAGCCCCTATATCCAGTAGTTCTTTAGCCTCTTTTAATTTCTCCCCCAAACTCTGTTCAGGCGGTTTTTCTTGAGTTTTAATCTCCAGAATATGAGAATTCAACTCATCCACAAACTGTTTTAACAGGTCTCTGTCAGCGACGTTTATGCCAATTTTTTTAGAAAGTGTGGCAGTTTCAATGTATAATTTGGGCCATCTAGATAGAGTAAACCCTTTATCGTAACGAACACTTAATATATCATGGTATTTAATTAGTTCACTCTTTGAATCATTTGAAAAGGGATTGTTGCTTCTTAATTTAATGCAAACTCCTTCATCTTTTAATATAACAGTCCCGTATTTCGAATTATCATTACAGGGTAAGCTAGTGGTCTGTTCTTTGAGTTCAGTCATTTTCTTCCCTAAATAGTTGTTAAGTTACTCGAATTTGTGAAGTTATTGAATAATTCTTACAATTTTCTATTATTAAAATTTTGGAAGAGTAGAGAAATGAAGAATTTGAAATAATAAAAGCATTAAGTTGTGAAAATTGATTATTCCATTTAGTATATGTCCTTATTTTTAGAAAAATAAAATAGTAATTGACAAAAATGTAAAATATGATTTTACAGTTTCCCCAAAGTTTACAGTCCCCCGTAAGTGAAAATAATTTAGGATATTTCTCAATCAAGGGAAAATGATCCCTAAATTACCCAGAAAAACCGCTGGCTTTGCCAAAAACTTAACTCATTGAAGAATATAATTTTTTAGGTTTTTTAATTAAACGATATTTACGATTGTGTTTAGCTATTATATCCTGTTTTTCTTGAGTTTCTTTAGTGTTAACAAAGGTTTTGGTATTATTTAAGCTACCTTTAGATTTGTAACGGCCAGTGTACACTGACTTGACATAACGTTTCTCATCATCAGTACTCATTAACAATCCCCCCTCTGTTATTATTATATTTTTTCAAGTAGTTATATTTGTTCCGAATGTTTTCTAAAAAGTCTTCATTTAACTTTTTTATCCAGGAACTGGCATCCCAGGATTCATTCCCAGAAAATATTCTCATATTTGATGGAATCAGTTTTTTAAGGTGGAATGAGTTTTTTCCATGTACCAATCCCTTTTTAGTACCCCAAAAGATTATCCTTTTCCTGGCATTATTTTCCATTAATTACCGTAGGTCTGGGAGTTGTTTCTGTACATCTGACTGACATAGTTCATGGCTGTTTCATTACCAGTTTTGAAGTTCTCGTTTAGTAATCCAGCATTATACATGTCCTGTAATTGAGATGCATTTCTTAATTCAAAGGCCCTGTATGGATTAGTGAAATATGGGGATATTAATCCGGTGAATGTGTATATGTAGGCTGGGATTATTCCATAGGTTTTTGTTAATATCTGGAAGTACAATGGGAACCCTTCTCCTGGAGTTATCACTGGATTCCCCTGTCTAACTGTTCCTTTGAAAAACATGGGGATTGGACCCTGCTGCCCATGTTCTTCTGCAAGTTGGTTGACATGTGCCATCATGTCATCATAGCTCGTGTAAACATGTCCATCAGACATGTACCAGTATCTATCATCTGGAACACCGAATAACGCGATTTTAAGTGAGTCTAAAAAGTTTACCTGACTCATATTAATGGAACCCATACCCTGCTTGTCAATAAAGGCTACTTCAATTATATACACGTTTCCTTCTTGATAACTACGATAATTGGAACCACCATAAAGTTGCAGGACTATTGCACATTTAGATCCTGTTGCTTCTGCTTCCTGAGCTAAAAGTACTGAGTGAGGATGGCCAGGATACATATCTGGATTTAACAATTTAACAAATGCTAATCTTCCCATAGGTTCTATGGGGCCATTTGAAACCACAACGTAAGAGTAACCGACAATAACAACCAGAATGGCTATCGCAACTAATGACCATCTCATTTTTTCACCATAAAAATAAATTAATTTTTAAACTTATTTTTCTAAACTTTCTAAATTTGATTCCTACAATTAAAATAGCATAATACCTTTATTTACATTTTAAAGTGTTAAAAATTGTATTAATGAGTTTATAAGCCATGTTATAATTCATCAATTAAATTATTTCAATTTTTCACTAGGATTTATACTATAACTACTACACATGGCCCGAATAACCATAAAAGCCTTTTTTAGTAAAACTCATAATTGGAACCGGAGTAAATTTTTAATTTAATTATACATAACAATGGATATAAATATTTAAGTAATTATTCCCGATTTACACCCAATTGTTTAAAATTAATTGGCGTATTCAAGTTTTCTTTTCCCCTCAATATGGACATTTCCAATAAAATGAACCTTAAAGGATTTTTAATGCACAGGAAAAAAATATTTTAGACAGATTATCCCATTGTAAAATATATGCTGTCAAAGGTTAGTTCCATTGGGTTAGTGATCCTTATTTTTAGTGTTGTGGCTGTTTCAGGATGCCTCTCAAATGATCCACTGGATAATGTATATAAAACTGAATCTAATGGTTTAAAACATTTTGAAAGTGAAGGTATATCCTTTAATTCTTCGATTAATTGGTCTTTTTATAAAATGGAAAATGAAACATCATCTGATTACTTGTTTTCCATAAGTAAAGGAACCGATGAAAATATGGACTTTATTCATTTCTACGCAGGTGCTTATAATCGTACTTTATCAGAATACATTAATTCTGAAAAGAAGGAAATTTCACTCAGGAACTGGACCATAACATCCGAAAAAGAACTTACTGTAGATGGTCTTCCAGCATATCAAATTTCAGCACTTAATCAAGAAAATAATCCACTGATAAAAACATGGCTAATTAAAGATGGAACCATGTACACGATTTATGCTGTTCCAGGTTCTGGTAAAAATCTTACCAGCATCGAAAAAGATCTTGAAATTGTAACCAGCACTTTTCATGTAATATGAATTTGATTATTACTACCTTTCTTTCTCAATTTAATGTTAAAAATGGCGAATTGCATTAAATCTGACTTTTAAACCAGGTATTGATTATTAATTAATTAAAATTTTCCCTCTCTCTTTTTAGGTCCCCTTCTATTTTTAAGTCATTATTCTCATCCTCCCGAACTTATTTAAAAAATTTTAGCCCCCATGAGTTTCTAGTAGTTCTCATTTACTTGATTTTAGGTCGAAAAATAGTAATTGTTTTTGAGCCTCAAACTTCACTACAATTTCAGCCCAAAAACCATTAAAGAATATATAAAAAAATCTAATATCAACGGTGATTAGAAACTAACTCGGATTAGAATATATACATCATCTTACAACATAATATTAACTGTAAATAGATGATATGGTGCATAGAAATGGATACAACACCGAAAACCAACAATACTGAAACAGGAATGATAGCTCTAGCCACACTCATTCTGGTAGCTGCAGTTGCAAACCTGAATTTATCAGTGGCTAACGTGGCACTTCCTTCCATAGGTTTTGCTTTTAATGCTTCACAGGTTCAGATTAACTTGGTGGCAGTAGGTTACTCTCTTGGTCTGGCTGCATCAGTTTTATGGTTTGGTGCTTTGGGTGATCACCACGGTCGAAAGATGATGTTAATTCTTGGTACTCTGCTGGCTATACCCTCATCTATCATAGCTGGTTTTGCTCCTTCTGTTGAGATCCTGATTGGTGCCCGTATTCTTGGTGGTTTAGCTGCAGGGATGGCATTTCCAACCACTTTGGCACTGATAACTGCTTTGTGGTCCGATCCCAAAAGAACAAAAGCTATCGCATTATGGTCGGGTATAGGCGCTGCTATTGCTGCTTTAGGACCTTTACTCTCGGGATATTTGTTAACATTTGCTGATTGGGGTTCTGTATTTCTAATTACATTACCCCTCGCCGTGGTAGCCCTGATCATGGCGATTAAGTTCATTCCAGATCACATCAACGAGACAAAAGCCCATGTTGATAACATTGGCGGAATATTATCTCTCATTGTTCTGGGGACATTGATCCTGGCCATTAACTTCGCCCCAGTACCTAACTCCAGAAGTTTGATACTTATCTTCTTAATCATCGCTGCTGCTTCAGGAATCTTATTTATAAAACGCCAACTCAGTGTAGAAAATCCCCTTTATGATCTTAAAATCGCAAGGCGCAGCATCTTCTGGGTAGCAGCATGTGCGGGGATAATAGTTTTCGGGGCTTTAATGGGTGCTATGTACGTCGGTCAGCAGTTTTTACAAAACGTTCTGGGCTACTCCACCCTGGATTCTGGACTTGCAATTTTACCAGCAGCAATACTCATGATCATAGTAGCACCACAATCTGCCAAGCTGGTTGAATCCCATGGATCAAGATTTACACTCCTTGCAGGTTACGTGTTCTGTTTACTAGGGTTCGGGGCCATGCTAATTTTATGGCAGGATCACATACCCTACTGGAAAGTGGGGTTGGCTTACGCTTTTGTGGGAATTGGAGTGGGATTAGCGGGTACTCCGGCTTCCCATTCTCTTACAGGTTCAGTGCCGGTTAAAAGGGTGGGTATGGCTTCGGGAACTGCAGACCTGCAGCGTGATTTTGGTGGTGCAATAATGACTTCCATATTTGGAGCGCTACTTACAGCCGGTTATTCCCGATCAATTGCCTCACAAATTAACAATTTACCCGCCTCTGCCCAAGAGCAAATTACCACCAGCATAGAAGTGACACTTCAAAAATCATTCTCCAGTGCTGCAACCCTGGCACAACAGAATCCACAATATTCCAACCAGATCATCACTGCTGCAAAATATTCATTTTTAGCAGGGGATCACTGGGCCTATTTTGCAGGGATGATTGCGATCCTAATTGGAGCTGCCATAGTATTCTTCAAGTTTCCAAAAAAAGAGGAAGAGGAAAAATTACTCATCCAGTACCAGGAAGCTGACAGTGAAAAATAGAGATAGACTCAACTGGGTAGAGGTTTATATTGAGATGAAAGTAGAGCTCCCTAAGAATATCTGAACCCGAACTGATTTTAAAAGTAAATTCTAGATAAACTTAATTCTTTTATTGATGTTTTAACCCATAATTTTTTATTTTATCCAGTTAATAACTTCTTTAGTTTCAGGTCTGGAAGATTCGGAAGGATTTTCTTTAGGATAACCTATTGCACAACCGTTAATTTCGTATTCTCCTGATTTAATTCCTAAAATTCTAGAGAAATCCTCATCTTCTGCCATTTGGGCGGTTGCAGATACTAGGTGGAATCCAAGATTTAATGATGTTGCCTTAAGCCACATATTTTCAAGACAATGGGCCAGTGATTGCTGTTGGACCGGAGGGAATCCACGTTTCTCAGCGATGACTATATAATAAGGAGCTGTTCCAATTCCAAGCACTCCTTTATCCGCGAATAATTCTAATCTTTTTGAAAATGCAGCTCCCTTCTTTTTCAAATAAGGATTTTTATCCATCTCACTTTTAAAAGCCTCTGACTTGACTTTCATTATGTTTTTTGTAATTTCAACGATTTTTTCCATCGCTCTGGTATTTCTGGGAATTACTATAAACTTTCTAAAATATTCTTTATTTTCCACTGCCAGACCTGCGTAAGGTGCAAATAAACCAGCATTAATTATATCTTCAATAAGCTCTTTAGGTGGTATTTCATCTCGAAAAAATCGGATGGACCTTCTTGTTTTTAAAATTTTATCAAAAGCATTATTGCACTCTTCACTTATATCTAAACTATTCATCATACCATTTCTCCATTATTTGATTGTAAAATACGATTTAAATTTTCTATGAACTCGGGTTTACCTGAAATATCTTTAAAAAACTCTTCATGAATACCTTCAACAATAGTTAATGCTTTTTCAATTCTTTGACGTCCTTCATCAGTTAAAGATAAACACTTGGCCCTTGTATCAGATTCACATTCTTCTCTTAATATGAGATCTTTCTTTTCAAGTGTTCTTATGACTTTAGAAGTCATCATAATGTTCGTTTTAGCATGTTTAGCCAGTTTAACCTGGTTTATATCTTCATCAAACCTTTCAAGCCATGCTATCCCTGACAGTAACGAAAACTGCACATGAGTTAAGTCCAGTTCTTTTAAAGCCATGTTCATTTTACGGTGCCAAAGATTCGTGACTTGCCAAAAAAGAAATCCTGCGCTTTCTTCAGGGGTTTCAAGCCAATATTTTACATATTCTTCCTTCATGTTCCACTTCCACAAATGATTAAACACTGATCAAAGATAGTAATCCCACTTATTATAATCTCATATATTATAATCATGATTATTATATTTATATTTATTCAAAAAAATAACATTAAATTGAACTTTAAATTTCCTTCAACTGTCATCCCTCAGAAACTATGTATAGGACTGTAAATAGGTAGCTTGATTATGATAATCCTATCCCATTATCATTGATTTATGCCTTTTAAGAACAGGAAATTCATGCCATAAGTCCATTATATCCTTTCTTTGTATTTCAACTCTTTAAAAGTAATCTTAAATACAGTTCCATTAGACCTCTCCACCCGTATATCCCCATCTAGTTGTTCGGTTAAACTTTTGACTAACTGAAGACCGAGTGTTTTTGGGTTTTGAATATCAATATTTACTGGTAAGCCTATTCCATTATCTGCGACTGTGAGCTCCATTTGTTCCGGGAGGGATTTCAGTTTGATGGATATGGTTCCTTCACCTTGGGGAAAGGCGTGTTTAACACTATTGGTCACCAGCTCGTTGATGATAAGTCCCAGTGGTATGGCAGTGTCAATGTTTAAATTAACATCTTCAATATCTATTTCTGATCCAATATTTCCGGTGGTGATCTCGTAGGAATAGAAGATACCGGAAACTAGTCTCTCCAGATACTCTTTGAAGTTGATGTTGGAGAAATTGGATGATTGATATAATTTCTCGTGGATCATGGCCATACTCTTCACTCTGCCCTGACTATCCTTCAAAACGCTTATAGTTTCATCTGAATCTTCATACTGGATTTGTAGATTCAGTAAACTGGAGAGAATCTGCATATTATTCTTAACACGATGATGGATTTCCCGTAGAAGTACTTCTTTTTCTTCTAAAGATTTTTTTATTTTTACTTCTGCCTTTTTACGAGAGGTGATATCTTCAAATACCGTTGCAAATGTTCCTTTTGATGGTGAAAAGACAGATATGTAAAAATATTTATCCAATGGTTCAAAGTAGGTTTCAAAGTGAGCTGGATTTCCTGTTTCAGCCACTTCTGAGTAAACTTCAATGTAAGGTGCTTTTCCAGCCCCATAGGCATCTGATGCTCTTTTCCTCTGAATATCTTTCTTTTTAATTCCTAAGATTTCTTCGTATGCATTGTTGACATCTATTATTTCGTAATCTACTGGAATATTTGCATCATCATAGATTATTTCATGAACAGCTAATCCTTCATTCATGGAAGAATAAAGTTTCCTGTATCGTTTTTCACTATTAATAAGACATTGTTCTGTCTCTTTTGTTTCAGTGATATCTCGGACAGTGGTAAGAATAACTTTATCCCCTCCAATTTCAATTAGTTCTGAATTTAGGAGGGCATAATAAATCTTTTGACCTTTTCTTTTAAGTGCAACTTCATAATCCCGAACCTTACCTGATTCTTGTAATTCTTCTAATAACAGTTCATAGTCTTCAGGTGTGACAAAAGAAGTTTTAACATTTGTATTTTTCAATTCTTCAGGTGCATAGCCAGTTATATCCTGCATAGCTTTATTGACGTCAATAATTTTACCATTTAAACTGGTAATACCAATTCCCACTGGAACGCTGCTAAATAAATGACTATATTTTTGTTCACTGTCTGAAAGGGCTTTTTCTGACTTTTTACGTTCAGTTATGTCCCGTATAATAGATGTGAAGTATACTTTTTTCTCGGCTTCCCATTTAGTCAGGGACATTTCAAAGGGGAATTCATGACCGGCACTATTAAGTCCAATTGTTTCCAGGGTTCGTCCTGCTAGGTGGTGCTCTCCAGTTGACTGGAATTTTTTAATACCATTCATGAAATTTTCCCGGTATCTTTCAGGCATTAGCAGGGTAAGTTCTCTGTTTTTTAATTCATCTCTAGAATAACCGAACATTTCAAGCAGGCTGTTGTTGAAATATAGAATTTTACCACCCGAATCAGTGGTTATTATTCCATCTACGTTGTATTCAGCCAAAGCACGGAAACGTAGAACGTTTTTTTCTAATTTATTTTGGATCTTTTTAAGATCTGTAATATCTGTGGCCGATGCTAACCACTTTTCACTACCGGAAAGAGCAGTAACTGTGATATACGCCACTCTTTGTTCTCCATTTTTTTTAATGAAAACTGTTTCATATTCCTGGGGTGCCAAGTCCGGATCTTTGATCCGCTGCTGGTGGTACTCCATCATCTTTTTTCGGTAGTCGGGATGGGCAATTTCCATCCATTTCATTTTACCCTCCACATCTTCACGGGGATAACCACTGAGTCGTTCCCATTCAGAGTTAAACATGAGGATAGTGCCATCGTTTTTGAAAGTCAAAAGAGCAATTCCACTGTTTTCAAATATATTCCTGTAACTCCTTTCACTCTCTTTCAATGCTTCTTCTGCCAGCTTACGACTAGTTATGTCCCTTGCAATACCCTGGATTAGATCGTTTCCCCCTGGAAAACTGAGTAAAGAACTCTTGGTTTCCACATAGATGTGACTACCATCTTTCTTTTGGAGCCTATACTCTGAGACTTCTTTCTGATAACCACCATTTTTAATCTGGTTGATGATCTTGAATGCTCTGGGAATCTGATCGGGAGATAATAGGGAAGCAAAACTTATTTTTTCTATCTCCTCTTTCATGTAGCCGAGCATCGAAAGAGCAACAGGGTTGGCATCAACAAAATTCCCCTGGAAATCATGGATGTAGATTGCATCAATGGATTTATCAAAGATTGATTTATATCGTTCCTCACTTTCACGTAATGCCATTTCAGCCTGCTTTCTTTGGGTGATGTCCAGAAGAGATGATACGCTATTTTTGGTGCCGGGGATCATGTCAACATCCAGTTGGATATTTTTAATATTACCCTGCTTATCAATGAACCTGAAATCATAGTTTACTGGGGCAGAAGCAGGATCGTTTCTGCGAAGATGATGATATTCTTCCATTTTTTCAAGATCATCCTTCACCACAAAATCTGTCCAGCTTTTTTTACCCTCTAATTCTTCCCTGGTGTAACCACTGAGCTTTTCGAATTTTGCATTGGCCAGTGAAATGGTTGTATCTTCCTCAAGAATAACTGTTGCAGTTCCAGTGTGCTCAAAAATTGTTCTGTAATATGCTTCTGACTCTTTAAATTCTTTTTCCATCTTATTTTTGTAAATTGCCAGGTCAATAGCATATTTAAGTTCACTTACAGCATATGGCTTGATTATGTACCCCTGTGGTTCTGTGAGCTTGGCTCTTTCAATTGTATTCTCTTCAGAATGAGCAGTTAAATAAATGAAAGGTATATTTAAGTCTTTAATCATAGATGCAGCTTCAACACCATCAATATCACCCTTCAAAACTATGTCCATCAAAATAAGATCGGGCATGATTTCTAAAGCTTTCTCTACTGCTTCCTCACCACTGGTAGCGATATAAGGAACTTCATAACCAAAGGATTCCAAAGTATGCTTAATATCCATGGCTTCTATGCTTTCATCTTCTACCAGAAGAATTTTCTCATCCACCATTGGAATGACCCAAATATAAATATGCAATTAATAGTATTTGTGTGTATGGAAACAAAAAAATACGCTTAAAGAAGTATTCTTAAATTAAAAAATACCTTCTTTTGCTGATTACACCATATTAATTAAGAAAAATAGTTTTTTTGATAATTTACTACAGGAATATGGGATATTTTATGGAGATATGCTATTTAATTAAACTTAACTTTTTCAATATAGTTAACCAAATTTAGGTGAAGCTCTAAGAGAATAACAGTTTTCCAGTGAAATACTAAACCATTCTCTCTTAGTAAATTTTATTAACTCAGGAAGATCAATTTCAAACACTAAAATCATAGTAGTGCATTTAAAAACAGTATTGCGTTTATAATTAGTGATTTGGGCGTTTTAATAAATTAAATGATTTAACATTTTAATAAATTAGGTGATTTGACATTTTAAGAGATTAGTGATTGGTGTTTAATGATTTTTAGAGGCTTAAAAATGAAAAAATGGACCACAACCAGCGGTTGCACAGTTTATCAGGTCACTGGAGGTAGGTCCAATAGTTATCTAGTTTTGGATGAGGATGTCTCAGTTTTAATAGACACCGGACTGAAAAACTCAAAAAATGAACTCATGAAAAAACTGGACCACCTTCTAGGTGAAAGAAATTTATCATATCTAATTTTAACCCATACCCATTTTGATCATGTTGGAAATGCAGCCATAATACAAGAGGAGTATAAAGCCAAAATACTGGTTCAAGGAAGCGAAGCAGAGAATTTAGAGCGTGGAAATACACCAATTCCACAAGGAACCAATCCAATTACTGGTCTTCTGGTGAAAATTGGAAGAAAAATTAAACAATTCAATGAGTACCCTGCAGTTAAACCAGATTATTTAGTGGGTGAAAAGCATCATCTAACACCCCACTGTTACATTATTCATACTTCAGGTCATTCTAAAGGTTCAATGAGTTTAATAGTTGATGATGAAGTAGCATTGGTTGGGGATGCCATGGTGGGAATATTCTGGTGGTCTGTTTTCCCTGCCTTTGCAGATGATGTGCCTTCCATGATCACAAGCTGGAACAAGCTCCTGAAAACCGGCTGTAAAATATTTTTACCGGGCCATGGCACTCCCAACAGCAAGAAATTACTGGAAAAACAGTACATGAAGCACAGGTAACTGTTGAAGTAGATAACTTTCATTGACAATAATATAACCTGTTAAAAATAGGATAACTCTTGTTAAAAATAAAATAATCTCTTATTCAAGCAGTTACAATTTAGCAATGCTCAATAATAATTTGTAAAAATCGTCTGGAAGGTCCGCCATTGGCACATGTGAAGATGGTAACTCAAAATAGGTCCACCTTCCGCCGGCAGTATCTATTTTTTCCGCGGCAAGATGAGAAATATCCGCAAACTCGCTCTTTGTGCAGCGTATATAAATTTTTTTAAGCCTGACAATCGTTTCTGGATTGTACTGCAGTTTTTCCACATAAGGTGGATTAGGATCAGGCAGAACTGCAGAGTCCTCCTGCGAATATGCTAAATTCAGGATATCCATCAGGGATTGTCCAGGATCGGGCAATGCAGAATCAAGATAAACTAAGCTACGAATTTTCTCTGGCATCCGGTCTGCAACGCCTGTAATGACGAATCCACCATAACTATGCCCCACCAGAATAATATCCTGTAAGTTGTTCTCAACAATCAGCGTGCATATCTGCCCTATATGATCAGACAGACTACTTGTAAATTCATCACCCAGTGTCGGTGCAAAAACACGACAACCTGCTGCCTCAAGGGCATTAACTGTCCCATCCCAGTACCTGGCCCCCATATAACCGTCATCTGTGGAAATTTTCTGCCCGGATAGCTTGTTCCAGGTCTTTGTTGACATGTTGCCGCCATGAACAAGAACATAAGTTTCCATTCTAATACCCCCTTGAATACTCCAATGGATACCCTGACTCCAAGGTATATCTTTAATAATTCCTTAATAATTTTAAAGGTATATTATATCATTCTTTTTATAAAAAAATATTCTATGCCCATGACTACTCGTACTGA